>JAYSPJ010000077.1:0-2010 GCA_043722155.1 Bradyrhizobium sp. | reverse complement strand
GCCGATGGCGGACGCCAGATGCGTCTTGCCGCCGCCCGGTCCGCCGATGAGGATAAGATTGGCGCCTTTGTCGATCCAGCTGTCGCCGGCACAGATCGCCATCACGTGCGCCTTGGAGATCATCGGCACCGCGTTGAAGTCGAAGCTATCGAGGGTCTTGCCCGGCAGCAACTGGGCCTCGACCAGATGGCGGGCCAGGCGGCGGCGGTCGCGTTCGGCGATCTCGTGTTCGGCGAGGGCTGCGAGGAAGCGTGCGGCAGGCCAGCCGTCCTTGTCCGCCCGTTCGGCAAAGTCCGACCAGTTCTGTTTGATTGCGGGCAGACGGAGATCGTTGAGCATCAGCATGAGCCGTGCCCGGTCGATAGTCTCGGTCATGCCGCTTCTCCGATGTCGGTGCCGAGCAGGGCCTCATAGGCGCTCAGCGGCGTGAGGTGGACGACGACCTCGGGCAGCGAGGCCGGATCTGGCGCGAACCGGGTGCGCAGGGCGATGATGTCGGGCAGCCGGACCGCCGCGAGGTCGGCGGTGAGCTGCGCTGCGAGATCAACCTCGCAGCCGCGGTCGTGGGCGAGTGCCAGAAGATCCACCATCAGGCGGCACGCCGCTTTGTCCGGGAGGTTTTCGAGCAGCCGGTCGAAGGTCAGGCGATAGGCGTCGCGGGGGAACAACTGGTCACGATAGACGAGATTGAGCAGCGCCATGGGTTTGCGCCGCAGGGCATGGATCACATGGCGATAGTCTACGACATGGGCGTGTTTGCCGGTGGCGGCGGCGCGTCCGCGCGCCAGCGTCATCAACAAGGTGGCGCCGATAAACACTTCGAGGCGATCATCATACAGCCGGACCCGCAGGCGATGGCCGATCAACCGAGACGGCACCGTGTAGAAAACCTTCTTGAGCGTGAATCCGCCCGAGGACGTGACGGTGACGATCGTCTCCTCATGGTCACAGGTGCGCTGGCCGGGTAGCTGTTGCAGAACAATGCGCTCGGCAGCGATGCGCTTGGCGTGATGGGCGTTCTTGCGGCTGACGATCTCGTCGATGAAGAGGCGATAGCCAGCAAGATCGTCGAAGTCGCCGGTGCCGCGCATCAGCAGCGCATCCTCCACTGCCTTCTTGAGGTGGCCGTGCGGACCTTCGATCGACCCGTTCTCATGCGCGACACCGCGGTTGTTGCGGGTCGGTTCCATGCCGTAATGCAGGCATAGCGCGTCATAGCGCCGGGTCAGATCCTCGCGCGCGTCGTGGTCAAGGTTGCGGAACGCCGCCGAGAGGCTGTCGGAGCGATGCTCGTGCGGCGCACCGCCCAAGGCCCACAGCGCATTCTGCAATCCTTCCGCCAGCGCCACATAGCTTTCGCCGCCGAGAATGACATGGGCATGCGCGAAGCCGGAGTAGGCGAGACGGAAATGATAGAGCCGATGGTCAAGGCGAACGCCTGCGACCGTCACGCCCAGCTCGGCCATGTCGGTGAAATCCGACAGCCCCATACGGCCGGGTTCGTGGACCTGGCGGAAGATCACCTCCTGGTTCGCGCCATTCAAAGCCCGCCACGAGCGTATCCGGCGCTCGAGCGTGCGCCGCACGCCGTCGGGCAGATCGGGATGGCGCCGCTGCATCTCTTCAAAGATGGCCACCGTGCGAAGTTCCGGCGCCGCGGTCAGCATCGGCACCACCTCGGCGTCGAAGAACGAGACGAGGGGATCGGGCCGCCGCCGCCCGCGTGGCTCCGCCTTGGCCGAGGGCGGTCGATGGTCCTGTTCGAAGCGATAGGCGCTAGCCGTGCTGATCGACGCCTTTGCGGCCGAGACCGCCGGGCCATCTGTCTGTCGGAATGTCATGTAGAGCCTCATCTGGTGATCGGTGACATGGCGGCCGGGCAATGGGCGGATCCCTTCACGAGGACATCCATCCAATCTTCCAGCCGATTGCGATCAACAGACGCCCCGCGCTCCCCGCGGGAGATCAGGCCGAGTTTTCTGACGCTTGCGCCTCCAGTCGGGCTACGCC
>JAYSPJ010000076.1:0-2514 GCA_043722155.1 Bradyrhizobium sp. | reverse complement strand
AGGGCGACCTCGTCACCAACCAGCACACTTCCTATCGCGCCCCCACGGCGCGGCCGGTTTTTGGCGGCCGGGAGGTCACCACCGGCTTTTCCGGCACCTACCAGGACGACCATTCCGAGGTTTTCGGCACCTCGCTGGTGGGCTCCCGCAGCATCAGTTTTCGCGCGACATGCGCCGGCTGGCCGATTAAACGATGGCGTCCCGGCCCGCGCGGCTGTAAACCGCTCTCCATCGCGCCGGGGGCGCTTATTGTCCTCGCGCCAAAACCTATAACCCCACAACCCAACCGAAAGCGACAAGGCCGTTTCAATGAGTGGATTCAAGGAACCTAGCTTCGCGGACCGACAGAAGGCGGCGCTGGAAGCAAGGAAGACTATCCTGGAGAAGTTTCGCGCCAAGCCGGGTCTCAACGATCCTGCGGTCCTGCAGCGGCAGGCCGAGCGCGAGGCGCAGGCCGCCGAGCGGGCCAAGGCCAAGCTGGTGCGCGAGGCCGCCAAGGCCGAGCAGAAGGCGCGCGAGGCCGAGGCGGCTGCAGAAGCCGTAGCCCTCGTCGCGCGCGAAAAGGAAGAAGCCGCCGCCCGCGAAGCGGCGCTCGAGGCCGAACGCAAGGCCGCGCGCGACGCGCGTTATGCCGCCCGCAAGGGCAAGGGCAAGAAGAGATAGCGCGACGGTTCGGGGGTGATGCCCCATGCACGACAGGCCCGCCCCCTAACGGAGGCGAGCCCACGCGACGCTGAAGCGACGAGGTTTACTTCTTCATTCCGTCGTCTTTCTTCATCCCGTCCTTCATCATGCCGTCTTTCTTCATGCTGTCTTTCTTCATGCCATCGTCCTTTTTCATGGCATCCTTGGACATGCTGTCCTTCTTCATGCCGTCGTCCTTGCCCATCTTGTCCTGGGCGAAGGCGGCAGGCGTCAGCGCCAGGCTGAGCGAGAGTGCGGCGGCCGAAATTCCGAGCGCGATACGGGTGCTGATGGTCATTGACTGGTCTTCCCTTTGAAACCGGTTTTCGAAAGCGACTGATGTCGCTATCGTTCAGGACGGACCCGCGACGGCGATTGTTACCTGGCGTCGGAAAATTTTTCGGCAGAACGGGTTTTTGAAGCCGCCAGCGGGGTTCTGGAAAATGCCCCGGCCGATCTTGCTTCGGTCGAAGCTGTCAGCAAGAGTGCGCTGCGGCAATATCGAGGTTCCCTCAAGAGCTCGCCCCGGACCATCAGAGCAGACAAAATTCCGCAAAGGCGGGCTAGTATGCCTTCAACGCCCGCCGCAATATTCCAATCGATATTGAATCAATCATGGCTTGAGGGAACTCCATGCTCACGCGCCGCCACGCCCTCATCACAGCGCTTGCCGCACCGGCTATCCTGCGTTTCGGGATCGGAACGGCGCAGGCCGCAACCACGCTGAAAATATCTCACCAGTTTCCCGGCGGCACCATCGACAAGGGCGATTTCCGCGACCGGCTCTGCCGGGTGTTCGCGGCCGAAGTCGCCAAACGCAGCGCCGGCGAGATCGCGGCTGAGGTCCATCCGGACTCATCGCTGGTCCAGACCACCGCCCAGTTCTCGGCGATGCGCAAAGGCGCGCTCGACATCAGCCTGTATCCGCTGCCCTACGCCGGCGGCGAATTGCCGGAAACCAATATCGGACTGATGCCCGGCCTGGTTTCGACCTACGATCAGGGCCTGCGCTGGAAGCGCCTCCCGGTTGGCAAGGTGTTGACGGACTTTTTGGCGGACAAGGGCATCATCCTGCTCACCTGGATATGGCAGGCCGGCGGTGTCGCCAGCCGCACGAAGCCGATCATCGCGCCGGAAGACGTCAAGGGCCTCAAGGTCCGCGGCGGTTCGCGCGAGATGGATATGGTGCTGCGGACCGCGGGCGCCGAGGTACTGTCGGTGCCGTCGAACGAACTCTATGCCGCGATGCAGAGCGGCGCCTGCGACGCCGGCGTCACCTCCTCGACCAGCCTGATTTCGTTCCGGCTCGAGCAAGTCGCGAAGTCGCTGACCTCGGGCGCCGGCGCATCCTACTGGTTCATGCTGGAGCCGTTGCTGATGTCGAAGGCGGTTTTCGACAAATTGCCGAAGAACCAGCAGGACATCATCCGCAACGTGGGCGCCGAACTTGAAGCCTTCGGCAAGAGGGGCGCGCAGGACGACGACATCGAGGTTGCCGAAGTCTATGCAAAGGCCGGCGCCAGAGTCACCATGCTCGACGCAGCCACGGTGGGCCAATGGCGCGACATTGCGCGCGATACCGCCTGGAGGGACTATGGCGCCAAGACGCCGACCTCGGCCAACCTGCTGAAACTGGCCAACGATGTCCCTGTGTGATGCAGGTGGTGAATAGGGAGTAGCGAATGGCGAGTGGGAAGCCTTCTATTCGCTATCCGCTATTCGCATCCTGGCATTCAACGCCGACGCCACGCGGCTGACCGGCGGCCGGCCGATCAGCCGACTGATCTCGTTGGTCGCCGCCACCAGTTTTGTCATGTCGACGCCGGTGGC
>JAYSPJ010000075.1:0-5329 GCA_043722155.1 Bradyrhizobium sp. | reverse complement strand
GATCCGCAACAACCAGAAATGTTTTGTGGTGCGCGATCCCAAAACGCAAAAGCTCACCAACAAATTCATCCTCACCGCCAACATCGAGGCGAGCGATGGCGGCAAGGCCATCATCGCCGGCAACGAGCGCGTGATCCGCGCGCGGCTGAGCGACGCAAAGTTTTTCTACGAGACCGATCTGAAGACCAAGCTGGAAGACCGGCTGCCGAAATTCGAGCACATCGTGTTTCACGAGAAGCTCGGCACGCAGGGCGAGCGCATCCAGCGCATCGAGCGGCTGGCGGCGGAAATCGCGCCGCTGGTCGGCGCCGACGTCGAGAAGACAAAGCGCGCAGCGCGGCTGTGCAAGGCGGATTTGCTGACCGAAGTGGTCGGCGAATTCCCCGAGCTGCAAGGCCTGATGGGCAAATACTACGCGCTGGCGCAGGGAGAAGATGCTTCCGTCGCCGCGGCGAGCGAAGAGCATTACAAGCCGCAGGGGCCGGCGGATCGGGTGCCGACCGATCCGGTTTCGGTTGCAGTCGCGCTGGCGGACAAGATCGATACGCTCGTGGGATTCTGGGCGATTGATGAGAAGCCGACGGGGAGCAAGGATCCGTATGCGCTGCGCAGAGCTGCGCTGGGGATCATCAGGCTGATCGTCGAAAACAATATCCGCATTAACCTAATGCCCGTGGCGGGCAAGCACATATTGGCGTTCGTCAGCGCGCAGGGATTGAAGAACTGGAATGGTCAGCAAGTCGATCAGAAGTGCATCGACCTTCTCTCCTTCTTCGCCGACCGTCTCAAAGGCCAGCTCCGCGAGGCCGGCGCGCGTCACGATCTGGTCGATGCGGTGTTCGGGCTCGAAGGCCATGACGATCTGTTGATCGTCGTCCGCCGCGTCGAGGCGCTCGGCAAATTCCTCGACACCGATGACGGCAAGAACCTGCTCGCCGGCACCAAGCGCGCGGCCAACATCCTGCGCATCGAGGAAAAAAAGGACGGCAAGGCCTATGACGGCGCGGCCGAGGCTGCGCTCTATTCGCTCGACGAAGAGAAGGCGCTGGCGAAAGCGATCGACCAGGTGAAGGCGGAAGCCGGCGCCGCCGTCGCCAAGGAAGATTTCGCCGCGGCGATGAGCGCGATGGCAAAACTGCGGCCGGCGGTCGATGCGTTCTTCGAGCACGTCAAGGTCAACGACGATGACGCCCAAGTGCGCGAAAATCGCCTGAAGCTGCTCAACGAAATCCGCGCCGCGACGCGCGCGGTGGCGGATTTTTCCAAGATACAGGATTAGCAGATGGCGTCGCCGACGACGTCGTCCCTGCGTTCGCAGGGACGACGTTTGCGAGTAAATTCCGCGCACGCGTGCGCCAGCTGATTTGCCCGGCGGGGCTCGATCCCGCCGCATCCATCGGCCTGCCGCGCAAAAAATATTCGTCGAACATCCCGCGCGAAACGACAAATTGTCGAGCCGATTCAACAAATCTACCCGACGGGCAAATCACCCAAAAGTCTGTAAAGCCCCTTTTGAAAAAATATTCTGATTTTCAGAAATAGCAGGCCGATCTATATGCAACGCATCCCGTCCCATCCAGAGGGGCGTTTCGCGAACGTCACGGACGCAGGGCACGGGATGCGGTGGACGTGGCGGCGCGCGAGATGGGCGCGACCTGCTGCGTACGGTGAAATCGTGTGGTTCTGACACCCCGACGCTGGTGTCAAGTTGGCGCTCAGGAGCGCTGATGACGGTGGCAAGAAAGCCCGGTCACCGGGAAGAGCACGTATAATCCGTAAAGCCACTGCGCAGGGAAAGCCGGATGCCTCCGCTGAACCTGTATGCTCGTGTGCTTTTTTTACTCGTGCATTTTGCACACGAGACCGCGGGTGCAGCGCGCACCCGGCTTTCCCTGCGCCCTCTGATCTCGAGGGTAAGGAAATTAGACAGCAAACCTCGGGCGAAGTGCGCCGCGAGATCGCGAGGGCGTGTTTATGTGAACGCGCTGTTTGAAAACCGAATCTGAAGCATGGCGAGACGCACGAAAGATCATCCTCGGCCGTCATCGTCCGCGAAGGCGGACGATCCAGTATCCAGAGACAGTTACATTCGACCGAGAAGCCGCGGCGTACTGGATACCCCGCCTTCGCGGGGTATGACGGCTTCGGTATTTTGCGTATTCGTTAGCTCGCAATGACGGTTCTGCTATTTAAGAAGATGCGCTTGTATCCGCGCCGCCAACCAAAAGCCCCGCCCGGTGGGGGAGACCGGACGGGGCCTTGTGGTCCGGAAGCGCCGCTGCGAGCGTCCGGACATTTCGTTCAGGCGACTGAACCCTTAATCGACCACCTGAACGATACGGCGGCTGCGCGGTTCGACCAGCACGGTCTGCCCGTTCACCACGGTGTAGCGATGGGTCGTGGCGCCGTAAGTCTGCGGCACGTCGTAATAGGTGATGCCGGCGTCCGGCAGCACGCCGCCGACCACCACGCGATCCGGAATGGTGAAGGTCGGCACGCGCTCGCGAACGACGTATTCGCGGAACGCCGGCCGCTGATCGGGGCCGATGCCGTCGGACTCGGTGATGACAACGGTGTTGCCGCGCGCGGCGCCCGTGGTGATTTCGCTCTGCGCCTGCGCGGCGATCGGTGCGCCGATCGCGCCGATGATTGCAGCAACGGCAAGTATCCTGTTCCGCATGAACAACTCCTTCGAGGTGATGCGCGCTGGCTTTGCACAGCACGCAATCCCTGCCAATTCATCGCGCGCGGCATTGTTCCTGGAAAATGCCCGGGTTCCGCGCTGCAATTTTTGGCATTATCGGCGTGTGCTGGAACCCGTTGAGGCGGCAGGCGTCTTCTATCGTGGAACCCTGCGGCGGGCTAAAATGCGCTTGTCGATTCGACGTCTCGACTTCCCGAAAGCATCACACCGGAGAGATTCATGACCATCACCGCTGCCCACATTCAGCCCATCGTGGCGCTAATAGCCGGCATTCTCATTTTGATCATGCCGCGCTTCCTCAATCTCGTGGTCGCGATCTATCTGATCTTCATCGGTTTGGCGGGGCTCGGTCTGTTCAAGCTGCTCAAGATGTAGCGTCCAAACCGGGAACTCGCGCCTTGCGCGGAACCGCCCAAAGTGGTGTAAGGCGCGCATCTTCTTCCCTCTCGCGGATTGTTTGTAAGCCATGGCCAAAGCCGCATCCAAGCTCAAGAAAACCGCAGCGAAATCAAAGCCATCCTTGCCCGTCCGGGCGAAGGCCGCGCCGTCCGTCGGCGCCCGCAAGGCGCTGAAGAAGAGCCCGGTCAAGCCGGCGCCCAAAGCCACCATAAAAGCGGCCGTGAGCAAGCCCGCGGCCGATGGGACGAAATCCGGCAAATGGGTGTTCACCTTCGGCGACGGCAAGGCGGAAGGCAAAGCCGGCTTGCGCGATCTGCTCGGCGGCAAGGGCGCCAACCTCGCCGAGATGGCGAATCTCGGCCTGCCGGTGCCTCCCGGCTTCACCATTCCGACCTCGGTCTGCACCTATTTCTACGCACACGACAAATCCTATCCCGCGGCCTTGAAGGCGCAGGTCGAAAAGGCGCTGGATCATGTCGGCAAGCTGACCGGCAAGGCGTTCGGCGATACCAGGAATCCGCTGCTGGTTTCGGTGCGCTCCGGCGGCCGCGCCTCGATGCCGGGCATGATGGACACCGTGCTCAATCTCGGTCTCAACGACAGGACCGTGGAAGCGCTGGCGGAATTGTCGGGCGATCGCCGTTTTGCCTATGACAGCTATCGCCGCTTCATCACGATGTATTCGGATGTCGTGCTCGGCTTCGAGCATCATCACTTCGAGGATATTCTCGACACCTTCAAGGACGGCCAGGGCTACACGCTCGACACCGACCTCACCGGCGACGACTGGGTCGATCTGGTCGGCCGCTACAAGGACGCGGTGGCGCGCGAGACCGGCAAGGATTTCCCGCAGGACCCGCACGCGCAATTGTGGGGCGCGATCGGTGCGGTGTTTTCATCCTGGATGAACGCGCGCGCGGTGACCTACCGCCGGCTGCACGACATTCCGGAATCCTGGGGCACCGCGGTCAACGTGCAGGCCATGGTGTTCGGCAACATGGGCGAGACCTCGGCGACCGGCGTTGCGTTCACCCGCAATCCCTCGACCGGCGAGAGCAAGCTGTACGGCGAATTCCTGATCAACGCGCAGGGCGAAGACGTGGTGGCGGGCATCCGCACCCCGCAGGACATCACCGAATATGCGCGCAAGGAATCCGGCTCCGACAAGGCGTCGATGGAAGTCGCGATGCCCGAGGCGTTCAAGGAGCTGACGCGGTTCTACACGCTGCTGGAAAAGCACTACCGCGACATGCAGGACATGGAGTTCACCGTCGAGCAGGGCAAGCTGTGGATGCTGCAGACCCGCGGCGGCAAGCGTACCGCCAAGGCCGCGCTGCGCATCGCCGTCGAACTCGCCAATGAAGGCCTGATCACGAAGAAGGAAGCGGTATCGCGGATCGATCCGGCCTCGCTCGATCAGTTGCTGCATCCGACCATCGATCCCGGCGCCAAGCGCGACGTCATCGCCACCGGCCTGCCGGCGTCGCCGGGTGCCGCCTCCGGCGAAATCGTGTTCTCGTCCGATGAAGCGGCCAAACTGCAGGCCGATGGCCGCAAGGTCATTCTGGTGCGGATCGAAACCAGCCCCGAAGACATTCACGGCATGCACGCCGCCGAAGGCATCCTGACCACCCGCGGCGGCATGACCTCGCACGCCGCGGTGGTCGCGCGCGGCATGGGCAAGCCCTGCGTCTCCGGCTGCGGCTCGATCCGCGTCGATTACGGCCGCGGCACCATGAGCATCGGCTCGCGCACCTTCAAGACCGGCGACGTCATCACCATCGATGGATCGCTGGGCCAGGTGCTGGCCGGGCGGATGCCGATGATCGAGCCGAAACTGTCGGGCGAATTCGGCACGCTGATGGGCTGGGCCGATTCGGTCCGCAAGCTCGGCGTCCGCGTCAACGCCGATACGCCGGAGGATGCGCGCACCGCGATCAAGTTCGGCGGCGAGGGCATCGGGCTTTGCCGCACCGAACACATGTTCTTCGAGGAAACCCGGATCCGCACCGTGCGCGAGATGATTCTCGCCGAGGACGAGCAGGCCCGCCGCGCCGCGCTGGCAAAGCTGCTGCCGATGCAACGGGCGGATTTCGTCGAGCTGTTCGAGATCATGAAG
Source organism: Bradyrhizobium sp. (assembly GCA_043722155.1). Taxonomy (GTDB): domain Bacteria; phylum Pseudomonadota; class Alphaproteobacteria; order Rhizobiales; family Xanthobacteraceae; genus Bradyrhizobium. Next base: position 107 of record JAYSPJ010000075.1, on the reverse strand, counting down.
GGCCTGCCGGTGACGATCCGGCTGCTCGATCCGCCGCTGCATGAATTCCTGCCGCACACCCAGGCCGAGATCGAGGAAGTCGCGCGCGCGATGAATACCGATCCGCG
>JAYSPJ010000074.1:0-6933 GCA_043722155.1 Bradyrhizobium sp. | reverse complement strand
CTGGATCTGTCGGCGATCATCTGCTGGACCAGTTCGGGCTCGACCGCGTTGCGCGTCGCGCGCGAGCGGCCGAAGCCGCCGGTGGTCGCGATCACGCCGAACCTCGCGACCGGGCGCAAACTGTCACTGGTATGGGGCGTGCATTGCGTGGTCGCGGAAGACGCGCATGATCTCGACGACATGGTCAGCCGCGCCGGCTCGATCGCGTTTCGCGACGGTTTCGCCAAGGCCGGCCAGCGCGTCATCATCGTGGCCGGCGTGCCGCTGGGTGCGCCCGGCACCACGAACATGGTGCGCATCGCCTCGGTCGGCCCGGATGGCGACGCGGATATGTGAGGCTCCGCCGTCATTCCGCGGCGCGCGTTACGCCCCGACCAGCGTCTTTCCCGGCAGCACCGCCTGCACCACGAGGCCGCGGGCGCGGGCATCCATCACGCCGACGGCGCGCAGCGCCAATAGCGTCACGGTTTGCACGGAGTCGCGCAATTTCGCTTGATCGTCCATGTTGTCCGGCGCCAGCGGCCCGACCAGCGATTCATGCAGTGCGCCAAGCAGCGCAGTGGCGGCGAGTGCTGTGTCCTGCGCCGGCAGATGCCCGGCGCGAACTGCGGCGTCGATCCGGGCTGCGATCTCGCCGGCGATCTCGCGCCGGCTTGCCAGCCGGGAGGCGGTGACCTCGACATCGACCGGCTCGGCCAGGATGCCCCAGGCAAGCTTGCGCTGCGACAGCACATGCACCGCCACCGTGGTGACGGCGGCGGCCAGCGCCGACGACGGCCCGGGAGCGGCGTCCGCCGCGCGACGGATCGCCGCCAGTTCGTCGCGCGAGACGTCCGCGATCAGTTCGGAAATCAGATCCGCCTTGGAGGGAAAATAGCGATAGACGGTGCCGGCGGCGACATTGGCGCGGATCGCGACAGGTGCGATCTGAACCGCGGCCATGCCGCCCTCGGCGGCGGCATCCCGCGCCGCCGCCAGGATGGCGCTGCGCCGCGCCGCCAGCCGCTTCACTACTTGATGGGTCCGCCGGTACACCATGGCGCGTTTCCCGTCCCTGAGCGCGTTCCGGCCCAGACCAAGGCGGGTCGAGAACACGCATGTCTTCAGTATTTTGGGCGAATTTTTGCATTAATCGCCTCGAAGAACTGAACACTTATTCACGCCGGATGACAAGACGTTTTCGTGACCGCTCAGGCGGATTTGCAGCGGCTGACGTCAGCGTACCGGAAACTCGCTAGCGCGGTCGAACATGCCAGGCGACGAGTTTGCCGGGGAGCCGCAGATCAACAGGCTCCAGAAAATCCGGCACTTCGCCGCGGCCGAGGCGCGCCGCCAGGCCGTCGGGGGCCAGCTTGACGAAATCGCCCTGTTCCAGGGAGCCGGTGCAGATCACGATGTAGTCGACCTGGTGATCCGACAGGATCTGCCGCGCCACCTGAGGTGCTGCCGTCATCAGCTGCAGCATGGCAAGATTGCCGCCATTGTTGCGGTGATAGGGCGCCGCGAAAACCGAGTGGTCGGTGGCCGCCAGGATGGCGGGACCGAGATCGATCGGCGCCATGATCCGGCCGCGCGACAGTTCGGCAAGGGGCGCCAGACTGGAAACGGTACGGCATGAAGCCGCGGCATCCAGCACGACCATCGCCAATTGCGGCTTCACGATCCAGTCGATCAGAGGCCGGGCGGCCAGACCGCCGGCAGCAAAGCTCGCCGGCGAGGCAGCGAGGGCCGCGAGCAATAATTTTCGTCCCTGCTCCCGTGCGGACCACAACACGGCTAGACTCGCCGGCAAGATCGGTGCGGCAACGATCGCCGCCGCCGCCGCGCCGCGCATTTGCCAGATGCTGATCCCAACCAGCGCCGCGAGCATGACGACGGCGAGGATCCAGCGGAATTGGAAACGAGGCGCGGCCCGCACCATCGCCGTTACCGCAAGCAGGAGTGTCAGCACGGGGAAACCGTAGAAGCCGGGGATTTTTTGCGGTTCAATCTGCAGCATCGTTTGAAACGACATCGTTTCGGCCACATGCTCGAGCCAGACCGATGCCACCAGTGGATCGACCGCCGCATAAGGCGAAGCAATGCATCCGGGAAACAATTTGAAAAAGGCCGCGAGCAGGCCAAGCCCGGTCGCCGCGGCCACCGCAATTCGCGTGCTCATGCTGGATCGCCAAAGGTCCATGCCGCTGACGATCATCACACAAACGCCGCCCCCCGCAACCAGCAGCAGAGATGGCGCTCCGAACGCATCGCAAACCGGAGCGCCGATGGAATGCGCGGGCAGCAGGAGTGCGGCGAGGAGCACGGACGAGCCGGCCAGCGCCGCGCCGAATATGCCAAGCTGAAGTGACACGGCCCTGCCGCGCCAGATCAGAAGTCCGAGCGCCGCGACGCAGGCCGCGGCGATCGCCGGCAGCATCTCGAGCCCGATCGCCAGTGACAAGGCTGCCGCGAGCCCCGCAAGCGCTGCACTGACGCGGCTTTGTTCGATACCCGACGCAAACAACAGGAAACACAGCAGCAACACCATCTGGACGTTGTGGTGATCGATCGCGCCAGAGCGGAAATGAATCAGCGCCGGAGCAGACAGCGCCGCCAGCGTCATGCCGGCCAGCTGCGCAACATGTCGATTGGCCCCGCCGGTCATCCGTCTGGCGATTGCCGCGGCCAGCAGCAGGCTCGCGCCGAAAAGCAGCGCCGGCCAGAGGACGAGTGCGGCCGCCTCCGCGCCATGGGTGCCCAGGAGCGGTCGCAGCGCCACAATCAACCCGGCCAGGGGAACATCGACGACGCGCGACCAGTGGATCGGCAATCCCGGTGGATCGAGCCGATGCTGCATCAGGTCGAACCAGCCCTGTCCGGCGATCAGGTCGCGGACCTCGACCAGCCGCATGGCGTCATCGGTCGACATGGCGTCGAATACGCCGCTCTTCATGCTTGGCACGGCAATCGCAAGCGTAACCGCAGCCCACAGTACGAGCGTCATGATGTTCAGGTTTACCGCGCCTCGCGTGATTTCCGGCCGCCGCGCGACAGGATCTGTCGGGGTAGCCGGCGCGGGATGGAGGCCGTCGGGGAAGCGGCGCGCGTTACTGGTCATGCGTTACGCCGATACGGCGCAGCGAGGCTGAACGCCCCGCTATTGCGCCACAGCCCGCAGCGACCCGCGATCAATCCCGACACGGTCAGCGTTGCCACGAAGCCCGTCGGCGCTCCCACCAGCGGATAGAACAGCAGAAGCGCGGCGACGAGGCCAAGCGCAGGCAATTCATAGCGCGCAAAACCCTGTCTCAATCCAATGCGGACCAAAAACGCCACCGCAATCGCCAGCACCATGACGTCGTAGAGAAACAGATATGGCGTGGTCAGCAGGGTCCCGGCCGCGAGGGCCGCGGCCTTCAACGGGTAGCTGAGACGGCTGCGCCACATCAGCGCCAGCAACACCACCACCGTGCCGCTGAGGATCCACTGAAACACCCATGCCATTTGCTCGGCGCCGCCAAAATACCGAACCAGCGCGAAGATGCTCTGCATCTTGCCCCAGGGTGCGCGGCCTTCGGTCAGGAAAGCCTGCGAGAACATCGGCATCCAGTGAAAGAACGCCTGCCAGCTCTCGGTACCGAAGGCGAGCCAGGAAGCCAATGCCGTCGCCACCGTCACGATGCCTGCGGTAAAGAACACCTTCCATTGCGCCGCCGCGACCAGCACCAGCGGAAACAACAGCCCGTATTGCGGCTTGTAGCTCAAAAGCCCCAGGCAGATCCCTGCAAGGATCGGCCGCACCGGCATCAGGTACAACGTGCCGCCGATCAAGGCCGCGGTGAGAAAACCGTTCTGCCCGACCAGCGTATTGGTGAGCACCACCGGAAATGCCGCCGCCAGCAACAGGCCGAAGGGACGACCGACGATCGCACGCATGACCGCGAGATAGGGCACGAGGCTTATGGCCGCCCAGCCGATGAAGGCGACCGCATAGGGAAAATGCGCCAGCAGGCCTGCGATAAACAAGAACGGCGGCGGATAGTGCCAGGCGAAATTGCCCTCATAGCTCTGGCCGAGAACCGCGACCTGCACCTGCTTCTGGATCGCCCAGTCATAGGCCAAGGCCGGATGGCCATCGAGTACCAGTTTGCCGGCGGACCAGACGTTGACGAAGTCGGTCGGTATGCCGAGGCCCTGGCCGTCGAGTATCCACCAATGGGCGAAGAACGCGGTCGGAAAAAACGATGCATTGATGACGCACAGCACAAAGCACACGTTCAGCAGTGCCGCCGGGATAGCGCGGTGCTCCCCAACAACCGTCGGGGCGGTTATGGACGTGGCCATGCGAAGTCCCTTGCGCACGCCGCAGCCTCGCGGAAAACACGCGCCCCAACCAATAGGCAGACAGCCCTTAAGAAATCTTAAGGTTTTGTCGTGCTGTCGGTGCGTCGGCCGAAAATTCCTGGCATGCTCGAACCTGGCCCGGTGCTGGCATGGTTCACCGGCCGGGTCATTGCGGAATCGGTCGCGGGACTGCGGAGGGTCAATTTTGTCCCCCCAGGTCAATTCCCCTCTAATTCCCCGTCTGTAATTCGCCGAACCGCTCCCACGTCTTGCCGTTAAAACGCATGAACTGCATCTGCTCGACCGGCATGTGATCGGTCGGCGAAGTGTTGACCCTGATGCCGGGCAGCAGCATCGGCAGTTCAAGGTCCTTGATGCTGTAGGCCTGCCTCAAGATATTCTCGGTGGTGAGATCGTCGCCGCAGGCTTTCAGCACCGCTTCAAGCGCCATCGCGTTATTGTAGGAGTTGACGTAGTTGGTGTCGTGCAGGTCGCCGTCCGGAACGTATTTGACCATGAATTCGCGCCAGCCCTTGACGCCCGGATCGTCCTTCCAGGCCGGATCGTCGGGGTCCTTGACGTAGGCGGTGGAGAGAATGCCGATGCCGGCCTCGAGCCCCGCGGGCTGCATCACGGTGGAGACCCAGACCGCGACGTTGGACAGGAACGTCATCGGCCGCCAGCCGATCTCGAAGGCCTTGCGGATCGACTGCGCGGCGAATTTCGGGGTCGCCGCGATCACGAAAACGTCGGCGCCGGAGGCTTTCAGCTTGACGATTTGCGAGTCGATGGTCGGATCCTGGATTTCATACGTTACCCCTGTCATCAGAGAATCGTATTTCTCGCCGAGCACGTCCTTCAGGCCCAGCAGGTAATCGCGGCCGAAATCGTCGTTCTGCGAAATCACCGCGAATTTGGCGTTGGGATTCTTGGCCAGCGCGTGGCGCGCGTAGAGCCTGGCCTCGTAGCGGAACGGACCCTGCACGCCCAGGGTCGCCTGCGGGTACTGCGTGATGTCGGCGAACTTCGAGGCGCCGGAGCCGACGAACAATTGCGGGACGTTCTTGCTCTGCAGATATTTGGCGATTGCAGTGTTGTGGGCGGTGCCGATCGAGGAGAAGATCAGCGCGACCTCGTCACTCTCCACCAGCCGCCGGGTCTGCTCCACGGTCTTCGGCGGGGCATAGCTGTCGTCGAGCGAAATCAGGTTGACCTTGCGGCCGTTGATGCCGCCGCGCTCGTTGATCATCTTGAAATAGCCGACCTCGCCCTTGCCGAGCGCGCCGAATGCCGACACCGGCCCGCTGTAGGGCATGGTCTGGCCGATCCTGATTTCGGTCGCAGTGACGCCGCGCATGTCGGCCGCGATCGAGGCCGTGGGCCATGTCAGCAGGGCAAACGCACCGACCGCGCCAAATTTCGTGACGAACCGCATCGACGTTCTCCCCCTTGATTTTTGGCTCGCTCGGCAGCGAACTCGGAGGCGCGGTTTAGCCCGCGCTCTCGCCAAGGTGGCAGCATGCCATGACGCCAAGATGGACGCCAACCATAATCATGATGGATCAGGCGCAAACTTGCCGGCTGCGGCGCAACAAAAAACGCGGCGTCGCCGCCGCGTTTTCCGAAGTAAAAACCAGTCGCTCACGCCTGCGGCTGCGGCTCCAGCCCGGCGTCCGGATCGGGACGCGGGCGCGGCTTGCCGGCCGGCGGCACCGCCGAGGTGCGCGGCGTGGTCGGCTCCAGCACCGACTCGCGGTTCGGCTTCTTGCCCTTGAGCAGGTCCTGAATCTCGTCGCCGCTCAGGGTTTCGAATTCGAGCAAGCCCTTGGCCAGAGCCTCGAGGTCGGCACGCTTCTCGGTGAGAATGCGGGTCGCTTCCTTGTAGCCCTCTTCGACAAAGCGCCGGATCTCGGTATCGATCTTCTGAACCGTGGCTTCCGACGCGTTCTGGGTGCGCGACACCGACATTCCGAGGAACACCTCGTCCTGGTTCTCGCCATAGGACACGGTGCCGAGTTCTTCCGACAGGCCCCAGCGCGTCACCATCATCCGCGCCAGCCGGGTGGCCTGCTCGATGTCGGACGAAGCGCCGGAGGTCACCTTTTCACGGCCGAAGATCAGTTCTTCCGCCACGCGCCCGCCCATCATGATGGCCAGCCGCGAGGTCATCTGCTCAAGCGACATCGACAGCTTGTCGCGCTCGGGCAGCTGCATCACCATGCCGAGCGCACGGCCGCGCGGAATGATCGTGGCCTTGTGGATCGGATCGGTCGCAATCACGTTGAGGCCGACGATGGCGTGGCCGCCCTCGTGGTAGGCGGTCAGCATCTTCTCTTCTTCGGTCATCACCAGCGACTTGCGCTCGGCGCCCATCATGACCTTGTCTTTGGCCTCTTCGAACTCGGACTGGGTCACCATGCGCTTGTTGCGGCGCGCGGCGGTCAGGGCGGCTTCGTTGACGAGGTTCATCAGATCGGCGCCGGAGAATCCGGGCGTGCCGCGGGCGATGGTCTTGAGGTTGATATCCGGCGCCAGCGGCACCTTGCGGACGTGAACCTTGAGGATCTGTTCGCGGCCGACGACGTCCGGATTCGGCACCACCACCTG
>JAYSPJ010000073.1:0-1632 GCA_043722155.1 Bradyrhizobium sp. | reverse complement strand
GAGACTACCCATGTTGCTCTCGCTCATTCGCATGATCCAGGCGTTCCGGGACTATCAGCGCAATGTCAGCGAACTGTCCCAGCTTAGCGATCGCGAACTGGCCGATATCGGCCTTGATCGCTCGGACATTCCGCGCGTTGCAGCCGGTTCCTATAACGGTTGATCCGTTTTTCAGCCGACTGATCCGGATAACGCCCGCCTCGCTGCGGGCGTTGTCGTATCTGCAGTGCATTCCACTGGGTCTGAAAACGCGCTACCTCTCTCGGCCATGAACGCCAGCAAATCCCCTTCTGAAACCGTACATATCATCGGCGCCGGTCTCGCCGGCTCGGAAGCGGCATGGCAGGTCGCCAATGCCGGCGTTGCCGTGGTCCTGCACGAGATGCGCCCTGTCAGGATGACCGAGGCGCATCGTACCGACGGTCTTGCTGAGCTGGTCTGCTCCAATTCGTTTCGTTCCGATGACGCCGCCAACAACGCCGTCGGGCTGCTGCATGCCGAAATGCGCCGGCTGGGCTCGCTGATCATGCGGGCCGCCGACGCCAACCAGGTGCCCGCTGGTGGCGCCCTGGCGGTGGACCGCGACGGGTTCTCCGCCGCCGTCACCAAAGCCCTCCACGATCATCCCCTGATCGACATCGACCGGACCGAGGTCGGCGGCCTGCCGCCGGCGGACTGGGGCAATGTCATCGTCGCGACCGGGCCCCTCACCTCCGCACCGCTCGCGCAAGCCATCTGCGAACTCTCGGGCGAGGACGCGCTGGCGTTCTTCGATGCCATCGCCCCGATCGTGCACAGGGATTCCATCGACATGTCGGCGGCGTGGTTTCAGTCGCGTTACGACAAGGTCGGCCCCGGCGGCACCGGCGCCGACTACATCAACTGCCCCATGAACAAGGAGCAGTACGACGCCTTCGTCGATGCGCTGATCGCGGGCGAGAAGACCGACTTCAAGGAATGGGAAACCAACACTCCTTATTTCGACGGCTGCCTGCCGATCGAGGTGATGGCCGAGCGCGGCCGCGAGACGCTGCGCCACGGGCCGATGAAGCCGGTCGGGCTAACCAATCCGCACGATCCAACCGTGAAGGCTTACGCGATCGTGCAGCTGCGCCAGGACAACAAGCTCGGCACGCTCTACAATCTGGTCGGCTTCCAGACCAAGCTGAAGCACGGCGCCCAGCAGCGCGTGTTCCGCACCATCCCCGGGCTGGAGAGCGCCGAATTCGCCCGGCTCGGCGGCTTGCACCGCAATACCTTCCTGAACTCACCGAAGCTGCTGGATGCGCGGTTGCGGCTGTTCGCGCAGCCGCGGCTGCGCTTCGCGGGGCAAATGACCGGCTGCGAAGGCTATGTGGAATCCGCCAGCATCGGGTTGATGGCCGGCCTCTATGCCGCCGCCGATGCCCGCTCGACAGCGCTGGCGCCGCCGCCTTCGACCACGGCGCTGGGATCGCTGCTCGGCCACATCACCGGCGGCCACATCGAGACCATTGAGCCGGGCACGCGCTCGTTCCAGCCGATGAACATCAATTTCGGCCTGTTTCCGCCGCTTCTGACCGCGCCGACCAAGAAGCCCGACGGCACCCGGCTGCGCGGCAACGAAAAGACGGTCGCCAAGAAGCAGGCGAT
>JAYSPJ010000072.1:0-4234 GCA_043722155.1 Bradyrhizobium sp. | reverse complement strand
TCCGCGAGGCCCGCGGCAGCCCCCGGCGGGACCGACAGGGCCGCGATCGATCGCATCACGGTGACCGACGGCACGGTGGCATTTTCCAACCTGCGCGACCGCGTCGAAAATCGTATCGAGGGCATCAACGCCGAAGCCAACATTGGCGCCGATCGCAAGATCAGGATCACCGGCAGCGCCAAGGCCGGCGATCGACCGCTCAAATTCGGCATCAGCGCGACGGCGCCGACCCCGCCGCTGGAGCGGCAGAACATTCCGCTCGAAATCAGCCTCGACGCGCCCGGCGTGTTGCAGGCGCCGCTGTCGGCCAAGGCCGAGGTCCGGCTCAACGGTTCGACCGTGATCATCAACGGCCTGTCCGGCACGCTCGGCGACGGCGCGTTCAACGGCTGGGCCTCGGTCGATCTGGCCAGCAAGCCGCTCATCAAACTCGATCTCGACTTTCAGCGTCTCGACCTCGGCGGCGCGACGCCGCGCGGCGCATCGGGCGCGCAGCCCTGGAGCAATGCGACCTTCGACGTCAGCGGATTGAACTATGTCGACGCCCAAGTGCGGGCTTCCGCCGCCGAGCTCACCGTCGGCGGGGCGCAATTCGCGCCGGCCGCAATCGACGCCACGCTCGGCAGCGGCGTGCTCAAGGTGCGGTTTTCCAATCTCGGCGCCTATGGCGGCCAGGCCAGCGGCGAAGTCACCGCGGATGCGTCCGCGGCCGAGCCCATATTCACGCTGCGCAGCGATCTTGCCGGCGTCCGCGCCCTGCCGCTTCTGACCAGCGTCGCCGACTTCGACAAGATCGACGGCAAGATGCAGGCGAAGATCGCGGTGCGCTCGTCCGGCGCCAGCCCGCGCGCCATCATGGCCAACCTCAACGGCACGGTGTTCACGGTATTCCAGGACGGCGCCATCCGCGGGCTCAATGTTGCCAAGATGATCCGCTCGCTGACCTCGGGCACGCTGTCGGGCTGGCAGGAGAAGCAGGACCAGGTCACCGACCTCAGTCAGCTGTCGGCCTCGTTCCGCATCGACAAGGGCCAGGCCGCCACCACCGATCTCACGCTGGTCGGCCCGCTGGTGAAGGTGACCGGCATCGGCACCATCGACCTCGGCACCAAGCAGATGGCGTTCCGGGTCGAGCCCAGGCTGGTCATGACCACCGAAGGCCAGGGCCGCGCCGCCGATCCGGTCGGATTCGGCATCCCCGTGATGATCGACGGGCCGTGGGCCGAGCCGCGCATCTATCCCGATATGGCGGGCATGCTCGACAATCCGGACGCGGCCTATGCCAAGCTCAAGGAGATGGGCAAGGGTCTGTTCGGCAAGGACGGCGGCGGACTGGGCGGACTTCTGGGCGGGCTGAGCGGAAGCGGGCAAGCCGGCAGCGGCGCGGCTGCCGGATTGGCGCCCGGCGACGGATTGAACGATGCGCTCGGCGGCAAGCTCGGCGAAACCCTGGGTAATCTGATCCAGCAGGGGCTGGGCCAGGGAATTGGCCAGGGAATTGGCCAGGCACCGCCGGGGCAACGACCAAGCCAGGGCCGCAGCATGTCCGCACCGAGCTCCGCGGTCCCGGGGATCCCGCCGGCGCCGGCGCCGCAGAGCGAGACGATCCCGCAGGAATCGCAGGACAGCCCGGCGATGAACGACGTGCTGCGGCAGTTGTTCAACCGCTGATGGCAGGCCCGTCATGCCCGGGCTTGACGAGGGGTGAATGCTAAAGCTGCCCGAAATCGCGGCTAACCATGCTCGCCGCACCCCCGATGGCCTCCCTCGAATTGTGCTAAACAGGGCCGGCTGAGCGCAAACCTCGCGAAGGGGCGGCGCACGGGGGTCCGGATGAGCGCGGTCAAGGAAAGAACCTGGTTTCTCCGCGAGGGCCTGTTCGCCAAATACGTCGTCTCGCTGGTCGGGCTGGTGGTGTTCGTGCTCGCGGTCAACGGCGCGATGGAAACCTGGATCAGCTATCGCGGCACCAGGGTCACGCTGGTCGACGCCATGGGCGAGAAGGCGGAAGCCACCGCGCGGCGGATCGAGCAGTCGATCTCCGAACTGGAGCGGCAGATCAGCTGGGTGACGCGCGCCAGCGCGAGCAAGCTGCAGCAGCGCCGCGACGACTATGCGCAGCTGTTGAACCAGGTGCCGGCGGTGAGCCAGCTGTCGTTTCTCAGCGGCACCGGCCGCGAACTGCTGCGGCTGTCGCGCACGCAGGTGGTGATCGACGGTGACACCGACTTTTCCCGCGACATTCGCTTTACCGAGACCGCCGCCAAGGGCGTCACCTTCGCGCCGGTCTATTTCGTCGGCTCCCGCCCCTTCATGTCGATCGCGGTGTCGCATTCCGGTTTCAACGCCGGGGTGACGCTGGCCGAGATCGACCTGCGCTTTCTCAACGATTTCCTCGGCGACGCCCAGGTCGGCAAGGTCGGCTACGCCTATGTGGTCGATGCGCGCGGCCAGGTGCTGGCAGGCTCGAAGGGCCCGGAGGTCGGCAATGATCTGGCGAAGCTGCCGCAGGTCGCCGCGCTGCTGAAGCCGGACGGCGTGCCGCTCGCCTCGGGCACCGGCTTCGACGGCGAGGCGGTGCTGACGGCGTCGCGCGCGGTGGCAAAACTCGGCTGGCACGTGCTGTTCGAGCAGCCGACCGCGCAGGCGCTGGCGCCGATCCGCGACCAGCTGGTGCGGAGCGCGCTTTTGATCGGGCTCGGCCTTCTGGTCGCGATTCTCGCCGGCACGGTGCTGGCGCGGCGGATGCTGATCCCGATCACCGCATTGCGCGCCGGCGCCCGGCGGCTCGGCGCCGGCGATTTCAGCCATCGCATCGAGGTGCGCACCAAGGACGAGCTGGAAGAACTGTCCGACCAGTTCAACAGCATGGCCGGCCAGTTGCAGGAAACCTATGCCGGCCTCGAATCCAAGGTCGAGGCGCGCACCCGCGATCTGGCGCAGTCGATCAACGAACTCAAGGTGCTCGAGGAAGTCGGCCGCGCGGTCGCCTCCTCGCTCGATCTCAACGCCGTGCTGCCGACGGTGGCGGCGCGCGCGCTCGAAATCACCCATGCCGACGCGGTGCTGATCTACGGCTACGACGCGGCAAAACACCAGTTCAACCTCACCGAGGCGATCGGCATCGACAGGGCAGCCGAAGGCCGGCATCTCGTCATCGACCAGGACGACAGCGTGCTCGGCGAGGCCGCGGCCAGGGGCGAGCCGATCGCGATCCCCGATCTGGCCGGTGCCGCGGAAAACCGGCTGCGCGACGTCGCGGTCGAGGCCGGATTCCATTCGGTGCTGGTGGTGCCGCTGGTCGATCAAAAAGGCATTCTGGGTTCCCTGGTGGTGCTGCGCAAAAACGCCGGCGAATTCTCGCCGAACCTGATCGGACTGATGAAGACGTTTGCGCACCAGTCGGTGCTGGCGATGCGCAACGCGCGGCTGTTCACGGAAGTGGACGCGAAGGGCCGCGAACTCGAGACCGCGCACACCACCGTGCAGCAGCAGGCGACAAAACTGCAGGAACAGACCGACGAGCTGAAGAACTGGAACAGGTCGCTGGAGGAGCGGGTCGAGAAGCAGCTCGGCGAGATCGAGCGCATCCGCCGGCTGGAACGTTTCCTGCCGCCGCAGGTGGCGCAGCTGATCGCCTCGTCCGACGGCCACGATTCGCTGCTCGACAGTCATCGCCGCGAGGTGACGGTGGTGTTCTGCGACCTGCGCGGCTTTACCGCCTTCACCGAGGCCACCGAGCCGGAAGAGGCGATGAACGTGCTGCGCGAATATCACGCCGCATTGGGCGAACTGATCTTCCGCTACGAGGGCACGCTCGACCGTTATGCCGGCGACGGCGTGATGATCCTGTTCAACGCGCCGATCCAGTTCGACGATCACGTCCAGCGCGCGGTCAAGATGGCGGTGGAGATGCGCGACGCCATAGGCCAGCTGAGCCAGAAGTGGCGCAACCGCGGGCATAGTCTTGGGTTCGGCGTCGGCATCGCGCTGGGTTATGCCACGCTCGGCCAGATCGGCTTCGAGCAGCGGCTGGAATACGCCGCGATCGGCAGCGTCACTAACCTGGCTTCACGGCTGTGCGACGAAGCCAAGGCCGGCCAGATCGTGGTCAGCCAGCGCGTGTTCGGCATGGTCGAGCGATGGGCCGAAGGCCGGCAGCTGGAGGATCTGACGCTGAAGGGATTCAATCATCCTGTTCTGGCGGTGGAGATCCTGCGCTGGCGCGGGGAGG
>JAYSPJ010000071.1:0-3372 GCA_043722155.1 Bradyrhizobium sp. | reverse complement strand
CGGTGCTGAATACGCGGTGAGCTTCCTGCCCAAGATCAAGATCGAGGTCGCTGTCGCCTCGGACCAGGTCGACAAGACCATCGACGCCATCACGACGGCGGCCAAAACCGGACAGATCGGCGACGGCAAGATCTTCGTCATCAACCTCGACCATGCGGTTCGCATCCGCACCGGCGAGGCCGATGCCGCGGCACTCTGATTTCGCGCTCAACCTTTTCCACTCAGGAGTAAAACAAATGACGTTCAAACGTCCCTATAGCGCGGGATTGGCGGCCCTCGCGGTCGGCCTGTTCGCCGCGACCGCTGCCTATGCCGAGGCAACCGTCAACAAGGGCGACAATGCCTGGATGATGACATCGACGGTGCTGGTGTTGTTGATGACGATCCCGGGCCTTGCGCTGTTCTATGGCGGCCTGGTCCGCTCCAAGAACATGCTCTCGGTGCTGGCGCAGGTCTTCTACACCGTCTGCATCGTCACCATCCTGTGGGTGCTGTACGGCTACAGCCTGGCCTTCACCGGCGGCTCGGACTTCATCGGCGGCTTCTCCAAGGCCTTCCTGAAGATCGCGCCGGAAGGCAAGACGATTCTCGATGCCCAGGCGGCGACCTTCACCGCGGATGTCAACATCACGGAGCTGATCTACATCTGCTTCCAGATGACCTTTGCGGCGATCACGCCTGCCCTCATCGTCGGGGCGTTCGCCGAACGCATGAAGTTCGCGGCGGTCGCGCTGTTCGTCCCGCTCTGGGTCACGCTGATCTATCTGCCGATCGCGCACATGGTTTGGTACTGGGCTGGACCGGACGCGATCTCTGCGGCGCTGAAGGCCGTGGAAACCGCAGCGGACGGCGCTGCCAAGACGGCCGCGACCGCTGCCTTCGAAACCGCGAAGACCGCGTTCGGGGATGACCAGGGCTGGATCTTCAAGAAGGGCGCGATCGACTTTGCCGGCGGCACCGTGGTGCACATCAACGCCGGTATCGCCGGTCTCGTCGGCGCGATCCTGATCGGCAAGCGCACCGGATACGGCAAGGACCTGATGGCTCCGCATTCGCTGACCATGACCATGATCGGCGCCTCGCTGCTCTGGGTCGGCTGGTTCGGCTTCAACGCCGGATCGAACCTCGAAGCCTCCGGCGGCGCCGCTCTCGCCATGACCAACTCCTTCGTCGCAACTGCGGCGGCGGCACTGGCCTGGATGTTCGCGGAATGGATCATCAAGGGCCATCCCTCGCTGCTCGGCGCATTGTCGGGCGCGGTGGCCGGACTTGTCGCGGTCACCCCCGCGGCCGGCTACGCCGGTCCGATGGGAGCGATCGTGCTCGGTCTGGTGGTCGGCGTGGTCTGCCTGTTCTTCTGCACCGTGATCAAGAACGCGCTCGGCTACGACGACGCGCTCGACGTGTTCGGCGTCCACTGCATCGGCGGTATCGTCGGTGCGCTCGGCACCGGCATCCTGGTGAATCCGGCTCTCGGCGGCACCGGCGTCATGGACTACACGATCGGCAAGATCGCCGAATACGATCTGGTCGCCCAGATGACGTCGCAGCTCTGGGGCGTCTGCACCACGCTGGTGTGGTCGGGCATCGGTTCGGCGATCCTATTCAAGGTCGTCGATGTGATCGTCGGGCTGCGCGCCACCGTCGAGGTGGAACGCGAGGGCCTCGACATCACCGAGCACACCGAGCGCGCCTACAACATGTGAGGTCTCCCGGGGGCGCGATCTCACGAGGTCGCGCCCAGAACTACGGTTTGGGCACATACCCGGCAATGCCTCGACCGTCGAGGGGCTCCAGCGCAAGCTGGGGCCCCTTTCTTTTTGAGGCGTATAACCGTTCCACGGAATAACCGGAACCAACCCGCCGGACGGAGCGTGTTGACGCGGGAGGAAATGATCTGTTTGTTTCCGGTCCGGTGAAGTAGCCGGGCGAACCACCCCGCAACGGCCGGGACACTCCCTCGCCGTCGATCGCTTGCTGCCGCAAACAAGAATGAGCAAAGGGTAGAAACACCTATGGAAGCCCACGCCAGCAACGCGTCCGGTTCGGCCGGTAAATGGTCACCCGCCCCTGACGCCAGCGAGATCGTGAAAAGCATCCATGCGATGCTGCATCCGCGCAACATCGTCCTGGTCGGCGCCACCGACAAGCCCGGCAACTATGCCGAGCGGATCTGGAACAACCTGATCAAGTATCAATTCGCCGGCGGCCTCTATCCGGTCAATTCGAAGCGCGAAACCATCTGGGGCGTTCCCTGCTACAAGGATTTCGCCAGTCTCCCGGACAAGCCCGACCATGTGCTGGTGCTGGTGCCGGCGCGTTTCGCGGTGCAGGTGATTCGTGACGCCGCAGCAGCGGGCGCCCGTTCCGCCACCATCGTCACCTCCGGCTTCAGCGAATTGCAGGACGATGAGAGCCAGAGGCTGGCGGTCGAGCTGAAGCAGGCCGTCAAGGAGACCGGCCTCGCCGTCACCGGCCCGAACTGCCTCGGCAATCTCAGCGCCGGCGAAAACCTGTTCACCAACATCGACGACCGCATCGTCACGATGGAGGCCGGCCCGGTGGCGATCGCCGGTCAATCCGGCGCGATCGTGATGGCGATCCGCCAGGCGCTGGAGGATCGCGGCGTCGGCGTCGGTTACATGGTGACGACCGGAAACGAAACCGGCCTCGAGACGCCCGACCTGATGAGCTATTTCGCCGCCGATCCCGGCGTTCGCGTGATCGTGGTCTATCTCGAGGGCGTGCGTAACACCAAGGTGTTCCGCGAAGCCTGCAAGGCCGCACGCGCCGCCGGCAAGCCGGTGATAGCGCTCAAGCTCGGCACCTCGGAGGGCGGACGCGCCGCCGCGATGGCCCATACCGGCGCGCTGGCAGGCTCGATCGAGACTTTCGACGCCATCTCGACCCGGGAAGGCGTGATTCGCGTCCGCGGCCTGGATGAGCTGATCGAAACCACGGAGTGTTTCGTCCACGCCGACCCGCCGAAGAGCAATCGGCTCGCCGCCGTCTCGCTGTCCGGCGGCAAGCGCGGCCTTCTGATCGACGCGTTCTTTTCGGCTGGGCTGAACTTTGCGCCGCTCAGCCCCCGTGCCACCGAAAAACTGGCAAGAATGCTCGGCCCCGGCAGCATCGTCGGCAATCCGCTCGACGCCGGTTTTGCCGCGGTCGTCGATCCCTCGGTCTATATGGCGTCGATCAAGGTCATGATCGACGACCCCGACACCGACATCGTCATCATCGACGCCGAATTGCCGAAAGCGCCGCACGAGCTGCGCGAACGCAATCTGCGCATCGTCAACGAAATGGCCGGCGCCGCCTCGAAGCCCGTGGTCTACATCAGCACGATGTCGATCGGGTTTACCGAATTCA
>JAYSPJ010000070.1:0-7072 GCA_043722155.1 Bradyrhizobium sp. | reverse complement strand
TGCCGTCGACGGGCGCCAGCACGACCCGCTGGGATTTGCCGCCTGCGACGAGGATCGCCGTTCCCTTGAATCCCGATGCCGCAACGGGTTTTTCGTTGGTATCGCTGATAAACACATCGACGATGTCGGACTTCACGACCATTTCAACATGGTATGATCCCGCGTCGGCGATACGCCCGCCATGCGTTCCCTTGGCGTCATGAGCCCAGGCTGAACCGGCCGAGGTGAGCAGAGCTCCGATCAGTAGAAATTTTGCGCACATCTTTATTCTCCGTTGCTGAGGTTAAAAGGCTTCGGCTGATGCGGTTCCATGAGCGCGGTCCACGGAGGCGGCGTCCCGCCGCAGGCGTTCGAGGTGCTTTTCCCCGTACCGCAGGAAGAGCACGGGTGTGAGCAGCGTATCGAGCAGCGTCGCGCTGACGAGGCCGCCGAATATCGTGACTGCCACGGGATGAAGAATTTCCTTGCCGGGCGTTGCCGCGTCGATCAGGAGCGGGACGAGAGCGACGCCCGCAGCCAGCGCCGTCATCAGCACCGGGGTAAGCCGCTCGAGACTGCCGCGGACCACCAGATCGCGCCCGAACGGCATGCCCTCCCGCAGCGCCAGGTTGATGTAGTGGCTGATTTTGAGGATGCCATTGCGGGCCGCAATGCCGGTCAAGGTGATGAAGCCGATCATGGACGCGACGGAGAGCGGTTGACCCGCCAGCCAGAGCGCGATCACCGCTCCGATCAGGGCGAGAGGCACATTGCCCATCACGATCAGGGCAAACAGCACCGAACGATAGCGGTTGTAGAGAATGGCGAAAACCAGCGACAGCGACAGCAGCGAGAGAATCCCGATGGTCCGGCTCGCCTCTTCCTGGGCCTGAAAAGTGCCTTCGAGACGGGTGTAGAACCCTTCGGGCAGCTTTGTCGACGCAAGCACTTCCCTGATCGATTCGACGATCTTCGCCATATCCGCGGTGCCGTTGGTGTTGGCCAATACCACCAAGCGGCGACGTCCGTTCTCGCGCAATATCTGGTTCGGACCCTCGGTCTCCTTGATATCGGCAAGTTGCCTCGCCGGAATCCATCCGGCCGGGGTTTCAATCAGGAGGTCTCCCAGCCTTTGCGTCGTACGAAGCCGGTCCGGCAGCCGCATGGTGACGTCGAACCTGCGGTAGCCGTCGACGACACGCGACACCACCCGCCCGTTGGAGAGCCGGCTGAGTTGCTCGACGACTGTTGCGGGCTGCACGCCATAGAGCGCGGCGCGGCCGTAATCGACGCGGATTTCGAGCTGGGGGATCAGAACCTGTTTTTCAACCTGAAGATCGGCAACCCCGGGGATGCCTGCCAGCCGGGTTCGGATGACTTCCGCGGCCGCGCGCAGCGAGTCCAGATCGTCGCCGAAGATCTTCAGTGCGATCTCGGCGCGGACTCCGGACAGCAGATGATCGAGCCGATGGGAGATCGGCTGACCCACATTGATCGAGGCCGGAAGAACCGCGAGTCGGGAGCGAATGTCGGCGATCACATCCACCTTGGTCCGCGGTGATTTGGCGAGATCGACGTCGATTTCCGAGGAGTGCACGCCTTCGGCATGTTCATCCAGTTCCGCGCGCCCGGTCCGTCGTCCGACGGTCTTTGCTTCGGGCACCTCCATGATGAGACGCTCGGCAATCAGGCCAACACGATGGGATTCTGCGAGCGAGATTCCCGGATTGAAAAGCATATTGATGGTGAGTGTGCCTTCGTTGAAGGGCGGCAGGAAGGAGCGCGGGAGCAGCGACGCGGCGATCCCCGCCATCGTGACGGCGAGAATGGTCATGGCTATCAACGCGCGCTGATGCATAAAGGCGCGTTCGAGCAACGCGCCGTTACCGCGCTTGAGCAGGCGCACCAGAGCACTGTCGCCATGATCGAGGCGCTTCAGGTGCGGCAGCATGTAGTAGGCCATGACCGGCGTCAGCGTGATCGAGACCACGAGGCTTGCGAGGATCGAAATGATGTAGGCTTCGCCCAACGGGGCGAACAGGCGGCCTTCGATTCCCGACAGCGCGAACAGCGGCACGAACACCAGCACGATGATCGCCGTCGCATAGACGATGCCGGACCTGACCTCCTGCGAGGCCGACACGATCACGTCGAATGCCGGTCGGGGATGCTCCAGGGCGCGATTTTCGCGCAGACGCCTGAAGATATTCTCCACATCGACCACGGCGTCGTCGACCAGTTCGCCGAGAGCGATCGCGAGACCGCCCAGCGTCATGGTGTTGATGGACAATCCGGCGAAGTGGAAGATCGTGGCCGTGGCCAGGATCGACACCGGGATCGCGGTCAGCGAAATCACCGTGGTTCGCCAGTTCAGCAGAAATGCGAACAGCACGGCGGCGACGACGACGCCGGCTTCGATGAGGACCTGTTCGACGTTCCGGATCGACGTCTCGATGAAGTCGGCCTGGCGGAACACGATCTCGTCGGCCTTGATGCCCTGCGGAAGCGACGCCGTGATCTCCTTCAGGGCCCGCTCGATTTCGCGCGTGAGTCCGACCGTATCGACGTTGGGCTGCTTCTCGACCGATACGATGACGGCCGGCTTGCCCATGAAACCGGCTTCGCCGCGCTTCACCTTGGGCGCGAACTCGACCGTCGCGACCTGGCGCAGAAATACCGGCCCGCCGTTCACCTGGGCCACGACTACGCTGCGAAGGTCGTCCAGATTGGTGGTTCGTCCGATGTTGCGTATCAGGTATTCGCGCGAGTGCTGGTCGGTGAAACCGCCGCCGGTGTTGACGCCGAACTGGGTCAGAGCCTGTTCGACTTGCTCATAGGTGACGCCGAGGCTGCGCAACGCCGGCGGATTCGGCGCGATGCGATACTGGCGGACCTCGCCCCCGATGGGGATGACCTGCGCGACGCCCGGGATCGAGAGCAGGCGCGGGCGCACGGTAAAGTCGGCGGCCTCACGGATTTCCATCGCGGACGCCTTGTCGCTGGTCATCGCGACCAGCACAATCTGTCCCATGATCGAGTTGATCGGCCCCATCTGGGGGATCACGTTCGGCGGCAACTGGGCTCTGATCGAGGAAAGCCGTTCGGCGATCTGCTGCCGGTTGCGATAGATATCCGTCCCCCAATCGAACTCGACATAGACAATCGAGAGCCCTACTCCGGAAACGGAGCGCACCCGCGTCACCCCGGGGACGCCGTTCATCTGGGTTTCAATCGGAAAACTGACGAGCTGCTCGACTTCCGGAGGCGCAAATCCTTCCGATTCGGTGAGGATGGTGACGGTCGGCTTGTTGAGATCGGGGAAAACGTCGACCGGAAGCCGGCTGGCGCTGAAGATTCCGAGCAGCACCAGAACAGCTGAGGCCGCCAGCACCATCAGGCGATTGCGCAGCGACTGGGTGACGAGAAAGCGAAACATCGATCGTTCTCCTCAGCGTACCTGTTAGCGTACTTGGCCGAGCAACTCGGCGCCCTGGACGACGAGGCGCTTGCCTGCGACCAACCCCGTGGCAATGAAGACGCGATCGCCGTCGAGCGGTTCGACCCGCACCGGTCGCGGCTCGAATCGTTCCGCCGCGACGTGCTCGTAGACCACATCCTGGCCGTTGGCATTGCGCACCAGCGCTGCCCGCGGAATGGCGAAACCGGTCTTTTCCTCATCCGTGGTGGCGAGCACGGTGACGAACTGTCCGGCACGCAGGCCTGCAACGTCGCCCTGCACCGCGAATTGAACCGGGATCGATTGATTGCGGCCGGCAAAACCGGCGCCGCGGAAGGCGAGCGGATAGGTCCGGTCGTTGTTCAACCGGGCCACCGCACTATGGACTCCGGAAAGCGAATCGAAGCTGAGCGCCTCCACCCACAAGCGGGTCGGGTCGACGATGTGGAAGATAACGGCGTTCGACTGGGCCATCTGCCCTGCGACGACGGTGCCCTCGGCAACGATGCCGTCCACCGGTGCGATCAGTTCTTCTGCTTCGCGGCGCGACTTGTCGAGTGAGCCGCGCCGGTCCTTCAGCCCTTGCAACTCCGTGCGGGTGTCCTCCAGCTGGGTGCGTGCAACAGCTCCACTCGGCACCAGGGTTTCGTACCGGGTCAGCCGGCGCTCCACGATGGAAATTTGCTGGTCCAGTTCGCCTTGCCGCTGGCGCATGTCGGAGGCGTCGATCGCCTGCAGCGGCGGCGTCATATAGGCGAGAACATCGCCCTTCTTGACCGGTGTCCCCAGCCGCGGAAAGCCGTTCGGCGGGGGCGACAGACGGCCTCCGACCGACGATTGAACAAATCCGCTGGCATTCGGATCGGGAATGATGCGGCCCGGCAGTTCGAGGGCGGCGCGATGCGCAGCCGATTCGATCGTGACGGTGCGGATGGCGAGGATGCGCTGTATGTTTTTGGGCACGTATACGCCGCCGTCGGGCAGCCGCTGCGCCAGGTCGCGCACCGTCGGAATCGAACTTGCCGGCGCACCATGCTCATCGCCGTCGTGGGCGCGCGCCGCGCCGTCAAACATGGCGAGCATCGCGGCGAAGACGAGGATCATCGCGGGCCGGTTTCGTCGCCACATCAAGGTCATGACAATAATTCCCGCCGCAAAGCCCCCGAGTCCCGCCATCAGTGCCGTCGGGACATAGCGAGATGACAGCTCCCGAATTCCGCCTGCGATGTCCGGCACGGCGGCCGTTCCGGCTTTGCCGTTCAGAGCGTCGGCCGGGATGATGAGCGTGGCGGACAGCACGTCGGCATTGCCGTCTTTGGTGACAGTGAAGATCAGGTCGTAGGACCCGGATTTGGCGGACCAGGGAGCGCTGAGCCGGTATGGCTCGTTCGCCATGGCGCGCGCGGGCTCCGGGCCCGCGGGGGTCTCGACTTCAATGCTGGCGCCGTCCACCGCTTCGTTGGTCGCAAACCGGTCGAGATAGATCACGAGTTCATCGCCCCGGGCGATCGCGACCAGCTCATGGAGTTCCGAGACTGCCTCCGCGCGAGGGGCGAGATTCGGGATCGCGGCCGGAGGCGGCGCGTCATGATCGTGCCCCTCATGGGCCAGCAACGATCCACTTCCCGAAAAGGAAGCAAGAGCTGCCGCGCAAAGCGCGGCACGAAACAAGGAGCGCATTGGAAATTCCTTACCTGACGAGAAGCTTCATCGCGCATGGCCTGCGAAGCAGGACCGCGGGGATGTCGTTACTCAGGCGAGGGATCGAGGGGGTTTCCGCAAACCTCGGGGGTCCACTCCGCGAACGGAGATCGCGCGTGCAAAGCCTATGCGAGGTGAGCAGGCCTTGGGAGGAAGGTGGGGCGAAACCGCGGCCAGCGCGGCTGCGCAGCAACCCGTACATCCGCAGCAGCCCATCACGCAGGCGTCGGAGTCGGAAGGCCGTGCGCCCGGCGCGGTTTGGACCGTGGCCTCGGCTTGGACGGCAGGTGGGACTCGCGCGGCCCGATTCGCGGGCGCGGTCTCGTCGGAGGAAATCGAATCTGCGGTGCCGGCCGCAGTGCCATGTCCTTGATGAGGCTGTCCTTGAAGATGGTGCCCGTCGGACCCGTGCCCGACATGGGCCTCGGCCGCGACCGACGCGAATTGAACGACGATCAGCAGGATCGCCGCCCCCAAAATTCGCAAGAGTGTTCCGGTCGAGGTCATGCGCAACTACTACCATATGGTCCGAGCCAGGGGAACAACGGATGAAATTGCGGTAAATGCATGGTGATGACCCTGATCAACGATCCGATCGGCCGATGACGGCCATCAATTCCGCGATCTTTTCCCGCTGATCGGCCTTGTTGCCGCTGGTGATCGCGTGTTCGACACAATGCGACACGTGATCCCTCAGCACTTCCTCCTCGACGCGCCGCAGCGCCGCCCGCACCGCCGAGATCTGGGTGACGATGTCGATGCAGTAGCGGTCCTCGTCGACCATCCTGGACAGGCCGCGGACCTGGCCTTCGATCCGGCTCAGCCGTTTTTGACAGGATGCCTTGATGTCTTTTCGCATGCGGCCTATATACCCCTACAGGGTATGGGTTACAAGAGGCCAGTGGAGCACGCGATGACCGAAGCCAGGAACGCGAATACAGGCGATGCCGCAAAGGGTTCAGGCTGCGGCTGTTCATCCAAGGCCGCTCCGGCCACGGAAACGGCGAAGCCCGGCTGCTGCGGCGGGAGCCACGATCACGCCGGCCATGATCATGCCCATCAGGACCATGCTCACGGCGGCGCGACCGTGCGCGATCCCGTCTGCGGCATGTCGGTCGACCCCGCGACCGCCAAGCATCGGTTCGATCACGAGGGCGAAACCCATTATTTCTGCTCGGCCGGCTGCCGCACCAAGTTTGCCGCCGACCCGAAAGCCTATCTCGACAACAGCAAGCCGAAAGCCGAGTTGCCCGAAGGCACGATCTACACCTGCCCGATGCATCCGCAGATCCGCCAGGTCGGTCCCGGAAGCTGCCCGATCTGCGGCATGGCGCTGGAGCCCGAGGTGGCCAGCCTCGATGCGCCGCCCAATCCCGAGCTGGCCGACATGACGCGGCGCTTCTGGATCGGCCTCGTGCTCTCTATTCCGCCCGTGGTCCTCGAAATGGGAGGTCATCTGGTCGGCGGTCACGGCTGGGTCGACCCGACCCTGTCGAACTGGATTCAACTGGTCTTCGCCACACCCGTGGTGCTGTGGGCGGGTTGGCCGTTCTTCGTGCGCGGCTGGCAATCGCTGCTGACGCGCAATCTCAACATGTTCACTTTGATCGCGATGGGCACCGGTGTCGCCTATGTCTACAGCGTCATCGGAACCGTCCTGCCCGAAAGCTTCCCGGCCACGTTCCGCGGGCATGGCGGCGCGGTTGCAGTCTACTTCGAAGCTGCCGCGGTCATTACCGTGCTCGTGCTGCTTGGCCAGGTGCTTGAACTACGTGCCCGCGAGGCGACCTCGGGCGCGATCAAGGCGCTGCTCGAACTGGCGCCGAAGACCGCCCGGCGCATCGGCGATGACGGCGCCGACCACGAGGTGCAGATCGACAGCCTGCAGGTCGGCGATCATCTGCGGGTCCGGCCGGGCGAGAAGGTGCCGGTGGA
>JAYSPJ010000069.1:0-2216 GCA_043722155.1 Bradyrhizobium sp. | reverse complement strand
GGACACCGGCATCAAGGTCAACGTCGTCTCGGCCAGTTCCGGGCTCGAGCAGCGCATGAAGGCCGAGGGCACCAACAGCCCCGCCGACGTGCTGCTGACGGTCGATATCGGCCGCATCGACGAAGCGGTGCAGGCCGGTGTGACGCAGCCGATCAAGTCGGATGTGATCGACGAGATCGTGCCGCCGCAGTATCGCGATCCCGACGGTCACTGGGCCGGAATTTCGATGCGCGCGCGCGTGATCTATGCCTCGAGGAATCGCGTCAAGCAGGACGCCATCACCTACGAAGAACTCGCCGATCCCAAGTGGAAAGGCAAGATCTGCATCCGCTCCGGCCAGCACATCTACAACAACGGGCTGTTCGCGGCCTATACGGCCAGGTACGGCGAAGCCAAGGCCGAGGAATGGCTGCGCGGCCTGAAAGCCAATCTCGCGCAAAAACCCTCGGGCGGGGATCGCGAAGCCGCGCGCGACGTCGCTGCCGGCAAATGCGATATCGGCATCGGCAACACCTATTACTGGGCGCTGATGATGAACAAGGATCCCGAAAAGAAGCCGTGGGCGGAAGCGACCCGCGTCATCCTGCCGACTTTCGCGGGCGGCGGCACCCACGTCAATCTTTCGGGCGTGCTGCTGGCGAAACACGCCCCCAACAGCGCCAACGGCGTCAAGCTGATCGAATGGCTGCTCGGCGAGAAGGCACAACAGATGTATGCCGACCAGAACTACGAATATCCGGTCCGCGCCGGCGTCGCCATCAATCCGACCATCGCGGGCTACGGCAAGCTCAACGCCGATTCACTGCCGATGTCGAAGATCGCCGCCAACCGCAAAGCTGCCGCGACGCTGGTGGACAAGGTCGGTTTTGACAATTGAGCTTTCACGGTCGCTGCCTGCTTTCCCCTCCGCCAGCCGGAGAGGGAAGCAGCCGCATGCATTCGTGACCCGCGGCCTCCCGTGAACCGCGCCACGCCCACAGGACGGATCGCGGCGGCGGTCGCGGTGGCGACCGCGATCCTGGTCGCCGCTCCCGTCATCTCGATCATCTCGCTCGCGATGCATCCGGCGCCTGGCGTCTGGCTGGATCTGATCGCCTACGTGTTGCCGGGGGCCATGATCGATACCGCGCTGTTGCTGGGCGGCGTCGGCGCCCTGGCCCTGTCGATCGGCGCCGGCACCGCATGGCTGATCTCGCTGCACGATTTTCGCGGCCGCCGGATGCTGGTGTGGCTGATGCCGCTGCCGCTGGCGATTCCCACCTACATGGCCGCCTACGTCTACGCCGATCTGTTCGAGCCGCTGGGCCTTGTCCATCGCACGCTGTCGATCTGGTTTCCGCTGCGCGACGTCGTGAGCGCGCTTCCCAATCTGCGCTCGATGCCGGGCGCGATCATCGTCATCGGCCTCGTGCTCTATCCCTATGTCTATCTTTCGGCGCGGACCATGTTCCAGCTCCAGAGCGCCGAGTTCGGCGAGGCCGCCAGGACGCTCGGCGCCGGCCGCTGGACCGTGTTCTGGCGCGTCTCGCTGCCGATGGCGCGGCCGGCGCTGGCGGTCGGCGTGGCGCTGGTATCGCTGGAAACCCTGAACGACATCGGCGCCAGCGAGTATCTCGGCGTCCGCACCCTGACGGTGTCGATCTTCACCACCTGGCTCAATCGCGGCAGCCTGGCGGGTGCTGCGCAGTTGTCCTGCTTCATGCTGGCGATCGTCGCCGGCCTGATCGCGATCGAGCGTTACGGCCGCCGCAATACGACGGCGGAGTTTTCCGCCGAAAGCCCGCGGCTGACGCCGCGAACCCGGCTGAGCGGCATCAAGGGCTCCGCCGCCTTCGCGGCGTGCCTGCTGCCGGTGCTGCTCGGGTTCTTCGTGCCGGTGCTGTTTCTGCTGCAGCAGAGTTTCGACCGCGGGCTGCTGGCGAATTTCGACATGTCGCTGGGACGCGACGCCTTCAATTCGATTGCGTTCGCGACCCTTGCCACGCTGATCGCGCTCGCGCTCGGCTTCGCGACCATTCTGGCCTGGCGCTGGCGGCCGAATCCGGTGCGGTTCATCGCGATGAACATCTCGCAGACCGGCTACGCGCTGCCCGGGCTGGTGCTGGCGCTCGGCCTGCTGACGCCGGTGCTGGCGATCGACAACGGGCTGAACGCGATGGCCGGATGGATGGGGCGTTCGCTGCCGGGACTGATCCTGGTCGGCTCGGGAGCTGCCG
>JAYSPJ010000068.1:0-2836 GCA_043722155.1 Bradyrhizobium sp. | reverse complement strand
CATCGATCAGCCGATTGACCTCGCCGCCTGAAACGATAACTTCATGTTGCCCGGAGAACGCGCCAAACTCAATTCCAACCACTTTCCGGACGGCACCAGATGCATTTTGCGCTCCACTCAGTAGCAGACGCTTGTCCAGCCAATTGGTGAAGGGAAGCCACACCATGCAGCCAGTCGACGTTGCGATCATCGGTGCCGGCACGGCCGGGCTAAATGCGTGGTCCGAGGTCGAGAAACGCGGTGGCCGGGCGTTGTTGATCGAGTCCGGTGCTTACGGAACCACCTGTGCTCGGGTCGGCTGCATGCCGTCCAAGCTTTTGGTAGCCGCCGCCGAGGGTGCTGAACAAATACGCCGGGCGGAGATCTTCGGTGTCAGGGCGGCGCGAGGCCTTGAGGTCGACGGTGCTGCCGTCATGGCGCGGGTTCGCCGGGAACGTGACCGTTTCGCCGGCGGGATGGTCGCAGCGACCGAGAAAATTCCCGCCGACCAGCGCCGCCGTGGCCGTGCCCGCTTCCTGGACCCCACCACGCTCGACGTCGAGGGCGAGCGCGTCAAGGCGCGTGCGGTAGTCATCGCTGCCGGCAGTTCACCTTGGGTACCGCCGCCGTTTGACGACCTCGCCCAGTGGGTCGTCACCAGCGACGCCGTCTTCGATCTCAAAGACCTGCCGAAAAGTCTCGCAGTCATCGGCACCGGGATCATAGCCCTCGAACTCGGCCAGTCGTTCAGCCGTCTCGGGGTCGAGGTCAGCTTCTTCAATCCGTCCGACGATTTCGGTTCGTTCAGCGATCCAGAGGTCGATCGAGCCGCACGGAACGTTTTCTGCCGGGAACTCGATTTCCATCTGCGCGCGGAAGTGCAGGCGGCCGTGGCGGATGAGGCCGGCGTGCGGCTCACTTGGCGCGATGCCGATGGAAGTCGACACGAACGCCCTTTCGCCATGGTGCTGGCCGCCGCTGGTCGCCGCCCGAACCTCGATGGCCTCGATCTTGCTGCAACCGGCCTCGCGCTCGACGAACAAGGACGTTTCCCCTTCGATCCGACAACGACTCAGTGCGACGATCTGCCGATATTCATGGCGGGCGACGTCACCGGCCGTTCCGGCCAGTTACATCAGGCCTCCGACGAAGGACGCATCGCCGGCGCCAACGCCATGCTCTATCCGAACATCGAGCGGCATCGGCGCCGCACTGACCTCGCCATCGCCTTCACCGACCCGCAAATGGCGATTGTTGGCGCTCGCTTTGCCGATCTAGACAAGGAAAGCGTCAGCATTGGCGCCGCAAATTACGCGAACCAGGGTCGGGCTAGGGTCATGGCTGAGAACGAGGGCCTGGTGCGCCTCTATGCCGAGCGTGGCTCGGGGAGGTTGGTTGGGGCGGAGATGTTCGGGCCGAGGGTCGAACACATGGCACATCTTCTGGCCTGGAGCTGCCAGCAAGGCTTGTCGGTGCCGACCATCCTAGGGATGCCGTTCTACCACCCGGTACTCGAGGAAGGCCTGCGCACAGCCTTGAGAGAACTGGCCCGAAAACTCGATTTAGCTCCTCAGCGCTGCGAGGACGAAGCTGACAACCCGGGTTGCTGATCGGTGACCAGCGGCACGCTGAGTTCCTGGCGGACCGCCTTGCGCCTTTCGGCGCTCTAACCGTTGATCGTCCGCTCGATCTCGAACAGGGCGTCGATCCGGCGCACCGCCTCCAGCGCCAGCGGCGAGATCACTGCTTTGTCGCGGCTTTTCATTCGGCACATCACCTTGAAAAAGCCTGCGGGCCGCGGAGCAGGCTCGGCCCCGACGTCGCCCGCGCGCGAAGACGCTGGATTCGAGAGCAAGGCACGCTTATCCGTGGCCCCAAGGCGCGCGTCTTCTGCTCACAGTCATCAGATAGCCGCCGGACTGGGTGTAGGCCGATGATGGAACCACGCTAATTAACTATTGTGACAGCTGCACCAAGAAAGAACTGGACTACGTATTTTTTACGTAGCCGCCCCGGTCTGGGTTCAACAACTTCCAGTTACCTCCGAAAGAGGCCGCCAACGGTGGCGGCCACGCGGGGCGTCCGCAGTGTGATGGATCCGGCCTCCTGCAAGAGTTCTCATAGATCGGACTGTTTCCGACTGCCGGTCAGCATCGGAACTGCACTAGCGGCCTTTGAGTCGAGGGGCCTCCCCGTTTCTGCGATGGGTCTTGGCCGTGTAAAAACTCCATTCCGGGGATGTCGGCGAGAAGGCCGGACCAGTTCGGTCTCAGGCCGCGATCGCGGCCATCAAGGGCTTGGTCCCAACGATGTTCATGACCCGCGTCAGATTATAGGCCAGCACCGAGAGGGCCATCTCGGCGGCTACTTTTGGGAGGGTTTTGGTCAGGAAGTGCGTCGCACCCATGCGCGCCTTCATGGTGCCGAACGGATGCTCGACGGTCTCCCGACGTAGTCGCATGGCGAGGGGTTCGCATCGAGCCGCTGCTGCACGGCGTCGAGCAGATGCTCGAGCTCCCACCATCCGCAAGCCCTCATAGAGGTGTTTGTCGGCGTGGGGTCCCGACGCCGATCGGCGAGCCAAGCTATTGATCTACAAAGCGATGGGGGTCACTCTTGGGCGCTTATTTACAATGGTGGGTGCGCCACTGCGATGCTGGGATCACGTCAACATCTCTAATGAAGCTGTCATTGCATTGTCATTTTGAAGCGCCGGCGTTGACGGAGCGGACCTGCCTGTAGCGCGACAATCTGGATGGGAGCGACAATCAGGATGAGCCTTTGATTGTCGCGCGGGTTGGCGGACGTCCCGCTCCGCGCGCTTTGTCGACAGCCGCTTTTCGCCGATAGCTGTCGA
>JAYSPJ010000067.1:0-1704 GCA_043722155.1 Bradyrhizobium sp. | reverse complement strand
ATAGGTCGGATCGCCGATTATTTCGTGCCATCGGTCTACTGGAAGCTGGGAGGTAATCATCGTGGAGCGGCGTCCGTAGCGTTCCTCGAGGATTTCCAGAAGATCGTGCCGGGCGGCGGCGTCGAGCGGCTCCAGGCCCCAATCGTCGAGGATCAAAAGGTCGGCGCGGCCGAGGTTGCGCAGAAGCCGGGGATGGCGACCGTCGCCACGCGCCAGCGCCAGTTCCTCGAACAGCCGGGGCACGCGCTGGTAGAGAACTGACCGGTTGTCCCGACATGCCTTGTGGCCGAGCGCCGAGGCCAGCCAACTTTTGCCGACACCGGTTGGACCGATCAGCGCCAGATTGTCGTGGGCGTTGATCCATTCGCCTTCGACGAGCTTCTGGAACAGGGCGCGGTCGAGACCGCGGGGACTGCGATAGTCGACATCCTCGACACAGGCCTGCTGGCGTAATTTGGCGACGCGCAGCCTTCCCGCGAGACGTTTGTCCTGGCGCCAGGAGACCTCACGATCAAGCAGGAGCCCCAACCATTCGTGATGGCCGAGGCCGTCGGCCTCACCGGCGGCGGCGATTTCGAGGAGGGTCTTGGCCATGCCATGCAGGCCAAGCGCGTAAAGCTGATCGTAGGTTGGATGTTTGAGCAAGGTCGGTTCTCCTAATTGTAGTAGCGCGGTCCACGGATATTTGCGTGCAGGATCGGCGTTCCGTCCGTGGCGCGCTTTTGCGCGGATCGCCGGTCGAGGTGGTTGTCGAGGATAGATTTGACCGAGCCGTAAGTGCGCGCGCCGATGTCGATGGCGCGCTCGGCGGCGGCTTCAAGGCGCTCGGCGCCATACGGCCGGGCCAGCCGGACGACCCCCAGACAGGCGCGAAAGCCCTGTTCCGGATGCGGACGCTGTTCGAGGATCAATTCACACAGCGCCGCAGTCGCCGGGCCGACCAGGCGGGCGTCGGCGCGGATGCGCTCCATCGTCCAGCCGGCATATCGACGATGGCTGGAAGGCATATGCTCCGGGACTGTCGTGTGCTTGTGATTCCCGCTCATGCGCATGTGCACGGCGATCCGCTCGCCCTTAAGGAATATTTCGACCGTCCTCGCGGTCAGCCGCGCGTCGACCTCGGCGCGGGCGAAGCGATGGGGGACGCTGTAATAATGAGCGGTGACCTCGATGTGATAATCGATGCCGACGCGACAGGTGCGCCATTCCGAGAACTCGTAAGGTTCGGCCGGCAGCACCTTCAGCGCCGGGCGATCAATCTGTTCGAACAATTGCCGGCGCGTCACGCCGAGCCGCCGGATCGGACGCTCTTCGTTGAGATGCGTCATCAGATCGGCAATCGCCGCGTTGACATCCGCTAAACTGAAGAAGGTTCGATGGCGCAGTCGCCCGAGAAGCCATCGCTCGACGATGAGCACGGCCTGCTCGACTTTTGCTTTATCCCTCGGACGTCTCGGCCTCGCTGGCAAAATGGCAGTGTCATAATGCGCCGCCATCTCGGCGTAGGTTCGATTGACCTGAGGGTCGTAGAGACAAGCCTTGATAACAGCGGTCTTGGTATTGTCCGGCACCAGCAAATGCGGAACGCCGCCGAGCACCTCGAGAGCGCGGACATGGGCGTCGATCCAGTCGGGCAGCGCCTGCGTCCAGCTCGCGTGCGCAAAAGTGAAGCTCGACGCGCCGAGCACGGCGACGAAGATTTGC
>JAYSPJ010000066.1:0-2075 GCA_043722155.1 Bradyrhizobium sp. | reverse complement strand
CCCTATGCGGCAAAACCCGCTTATGACGATCTGATCCAGGGCGGATCGGCGCTGGCGCATCTGATGGCGGTCGGCGGCGACGACACGCCGCGCTATGTGCCCAATGCACTGGTCGATCGCATCGTGGGCCTGACTGCGGTCGGCGCGATCTGCGCCAGCCTGGTGCATCGCGACCGCACCGGGCGCGGGCAGCGCGTCGATATTCCGATGTTCGAGACCATGGCGGGCTTCGTGATGGGCGATCATATGGGCGGCCTGACTTACGAGCCGCCGCTCGACAAGGGTGGCTACGCGCGGCATTTGTCGCGCGACCGGCGGCCATATAAAACCTCGGACGGCTATATCTGCGTGATCGTCTACAACGACAAGCAATGGAATGCGTTCTTCGAGGCGACCGGCCGCAACGACCTGCGCAGCGATCCCAAGTTTGCGACCTTTGCCGGCCGCGCCACCAACATCAACACGGTCTATGCCGAGCTTGCGCGCATCTTCGAGACACGCACCACCGCCGAATGGACGGAACTGCTGGTCAAGGCCGACGTCCCCGTGATGCCGATGCATGATCTCGAGAGTATCCTGCAGGACCCGCATCTGGTCGCGACCAATTTCTTCCCTGTGGTCGACCACCCGACCGAGGGCAAAATCCGCAACATGAAGGTATCCGCCACTTGGTCGGACACCCCCGCGGAACCGGGGCGGCTGGCGCCGCGTCTCAACGAACACGGCGAGGAAATTCTTCGCGGTGTCGGCTTCTCCGCCGATGAGATCGCCACGCTGGTCCGCGACGGCGTCACCATAACGGCGCCCGGCGCCACGAGGGATTGAGACCATGGATTTCGCACTGACCGCCAACCAGGAATCGATTCGTGACGCGATCGGCAAGATCTGCACCCGTTTCGACGACGCCTATTGGCTGAAGAAGGACAAGGAGGGCGGCTATCCCGCCGACTTCCACCGGGCGCTGGCGGATGCCGGCTGGCTCGGCATCTGCATCCCCGAGGAATATGGCGGCTCGGGTCTGGGCATTACCGATGCCGCGATCATGATGCGGACGATTGCCGAGTCCGGCGCCGGCATGTCCGGGGCCTCCGCCGTGCATATGAATGTGTTCGGGCTCAATCCCGTCGTCGTGTTCGGCACCGACGAGCAGCGCCGGCGCATGCTGCCGCCGATCGTCGATGGCCGCGACAAATCCTGCTTCGCCGTCACCGAGCCCAATACCGGCCTCAACACCACGCAGTTGAAGACCCGCGCGGTGCGACAGGGTGACAGATATATCGTCAACGGCCAGAAGGTCTGGATCTCCACCGCGCAGGTCGCCAGCAAGATATTGTTGCTGGCGCGCACCACGCCGCTGGAGGAGGTGAAGAACCCGACCCATGGCCTCAGCCTGTTCTATACCGATTTCGACAGAAAGCGCGTCGCGGTGCACGAAATCGAGAAGATGGGCCGCAAGGCCGTCGACTCCAACGAGCTGTTCTTCGAGAATTTCGAGATTCCGGTCGAGGACAGGATCGGCGAGGAAGGCCGCGGCTTCGAATACATCCTGCACGGCATGAATCCGGAGCGCGTCCTGATCGCCGCCGAAGCGGTCGGGCTCGGCAAGGTGGCGCTGAAGCGAGCTACCGATTACGCGAAAAGCCGCATCGTGTTCAATCGTCCGATCGGCAAGAACCAGGCGATCCAGCACCCGCTGGCGAGGAACTGGATGGAGCTGGAAGCAGCGTGGCTGATGGTGATGTCGGCCGGCTGGCAATACGACCAGGGACTGCCATGCGGCCCGGCGGCCAATGCCGCAAAGTACCTCGCCGGGGAAGCCGGCTTCCAGGCCTGCGAGCAGGCGGTCATGACTCACGGCGGTTTTGGTTATGCAAAGGAATATCACGTCGAACGCTATCTGCGGGAATCCCTGATCCCCCGCAACGCCCCGATCAGCCCGCAGCTCGTTCTCAGCTTCATTGCCGAGAAGGTGCTGGGCATGCCGAAGTCGTATTGAGATGATTATCTCTCTGCCGTCATTCCGGGGCGCATCGAAGATGCGAACCCGGAATCTCGAGATTCCGGGTCTGGTCCTT
>JAYSPJ010000065.1:0-7745 GCA_043722155.1 Bradyrhizobium sp. | reverse complement strand
CTCGACCACCTTGGAGCCGGGAAACCGCGCCAGCACCTCCTGCACCCGCGGGTCGGCTTCCGCGGCTCGCTCGCGCTGGTTTTTCTGCACTTCGTTCTGCGAACGCAGCGTCGGCTGACCGTCTTCGTTGGACACGATCACGGTCCAGCGCCGCCCGGTCCATTGCTCCAGCTTGCGCGAGAGATCGTTGACCAGGGTCCGCGGCGCGCTGCGCTCCAGCGCCAGCTCGAGCCGTCCGTCCTCGATGCGGACCAGCCGGACATCGGCTTCCAGCGCGGCTTTCGTCAGCAGATCGCGCTTCTCGCCGGCCAGCGCCACCAATTCGGGGAAGGTTGCAATTCGAAGCGCCGCGGGCGCGGCCTGCGCCTCCGCCATCGGCGCGATCATTTGCGGGCGGGCGGACGCCTCGGCGCTGGCGCGCGGCGCGGAAGATGTGCGGGCTGCCGAAGGCTGTATCGAAGACACCGCCGATGCGGACGTGGCTCGCGCCGACGCCGAACCCGATGCGGCAGCCGACGATGCGCCGCCATTCTGTTCCAGCATCCGGATCGCTTCGTCCGGGGTCGGCATGTCCGCGACATAGGCGATGCGCACCAGCACCATTTCGGCCGCCGCCGCCGGCCGGGTCGCGGCCTGCACCTCGGTGATGCCCTTGAGCAGCATCTGCCACATCCGCGACAGCACCCGCATCGAGAGCTTTGATGCGAAATCCCGCGCGCGCACGCGCTCGGTCTCGCCGAACGCGACATTGTCCGCCGTCGCCGGCACGATCTTGACCCGGGTGACGAAATTGACGAATTCGGCGAGGTCGGACAGCACCACGATCGGATCGGCGCCGGTGTCGTACTGCTCGCGGAATTCCCGGAAGGCGCTGGCGATATCGCCGCGCGCCAGCGAATCGAACAGATCGATCACCCTGGTGCGGTCGGCAAGGCCGAGCATCTGCCGCACCGCGTCGGCGCGCACCGGGCCCGCCGCATGCGCGATCGCCTGATCGAACAGCGACAGCGAATCGCGCACCGAGCCTTCCGCCGCGCGCGCGATGATGCCGAGCGCCTCCGGCTCGACCTCGACGTTCTCCTTGCCCGCGATATTGGCAAGATGGCCCATCAGCACGTCGGCATCGACCCGGCGCAGGTCGAAACGCTGGCAGCGCGACAGCACCGTGACCGGGACTTTCCGGATTTCGGTGGTGGCGAACACGAATTTGGCGTGCTCCGGCGGCTCTTCCAGCGTCTTCAGGAAGGCGTTGAAGGCCGCGGTCGAGAGCATGTGGACTTCGTCGATGATATAGACCTTGTAGCGCGCGCTGGCCGGCGCATAGCGCACGCTGTCGTTGATCTGGCGCACGTCGTCGACGCCGGTATGGGACGCAGCGTCCATTTCCAGCACGTCCATGTGCCGGCTTTCCATGATCGCCTGGCAATGCACGCCCGGCACCGGCATGTGGATGGTCGGTCCCTTCACCGACCCGTCAGCCAGTTCGTAATTCAGCGCGCGGGCGAGAATCCTCGCCGTGGTGGTTTTGCCGACGCCGCGCACCCCGGTCAGGATCCAGGCCTGCGGAATTCGTCCGGTCTCGAACGCGTTGGACACGGTACGGACCACGGCGTCCTGGCCAATCAGATCGTCGAAACTGGAGGGGCGGTATTTCCGCGCCAGCACGCGGTAATGCTTGCCGGCCTGCGGCGGGCCGCCGAGGTCGAAGCCGCCCTGATGGACGCTTACCGGATCGGTCGGGGAGTTTGCGGGAATGCCAGCGTCGGTCATCGATCGATCCGCAATTGATTGTCTCTCGAAGCCGGCTTGCGGAACATTACTTGCGCTTATTCTGATCGCAAAACCGGTACCCACTTTTGCGGAATACGCGTCGGAACGGAATCCAGCGCAGGACGAAATAGCTCATCTTGCGCGATTCGCTCGAAAAAACAGGTAGGAGACTGACGAGCGACCCGATCCGGACCTCGTTAGGGCTGCTTCCTTCCGGACCTGACCCGGTTGGCGAGTGGCTCGTCCACCGCCAATCTCCCGGTCCTTATTTGGGGCCAAAAGCCCCGGAAAGCAAGCGGGGTCCACGGTCGTCATACCCCGCCACCGGGCCTCGCCTGCGGCGAGCCCGATGACAGGCTGCAGCGGGGTATCCGGTACTCAGAGGCGTCGCGGGACCATCGAGACGCCGCGGCGGACTGGATCATCCGCTTTCGCGGATGATGACGCCTTGATATGACACTCCCAGCGGTGTCCATTTCAGGCCACTTCAAACCGAAGCCATCGAGATAACGGTGGACGCACCTGGAACCCAAATGCCTTCTGACGCTCCCGCCTGGTCGCTGCATTCACAGCTCCAAAAGGACACCATCGACATCGGCGACCTGCCGCTGTGCCGGGTGCTGGTGATCAAGGACGCGCACTACCCCTGGCTGCTGCTGGTGCCGCGCCGGGCCGACGCCGTCGAGATCATCGACCTCGACGAGGTCGAGCAGGCGCAGTTGATGACGGAAATTTCCCGCGTCGCCCGTGCCCTGAAAGAGATCACAAAATGCGACAAACTGAATATCGCGGCCCTCGGCAATCTGGTGCCGCAGCTGCACGTCCATGTCATCGCGCGCCGCTCCAGCGACGCCGCCTGGCCGCGTCCGGTCTGGGGGGTGATGCCGCCGCTCGCGCACGACGCCGAGGAAGTCCAGAATTTCATCAGCGCGCTTCGCCGCAAGATTTGGCTTGGTTGAACTCATGACCGCATTCGATTCCTTTCCGCTGGGCCGGCCCGCCTTCGTCACCAATATTCTCGATCGCGCGGCGCATCTGCGCGGCAGCGACGAGAAACTGTTCGCGCTGGAGGGACACCGCGACGCCCGCGCCTATGTAGTGCACCGCGATTCGCTGGTCGTGAAGCAGGACGCCGGCGGCCCCCGCGCGCTCCTGACCATCGACGAGGCGCTGAAATTCGGAGCCAATCCCGGCACGATCTTTTTGGGGTTGCGCGACGGTGCGGCGGTGTTCGGCATGGGCATCTCGGCCGCGGCAGTTGAAAAACTGCTGACCCGCGACGACGTCGCCGTCACCGAACTGCGCGGCATGGCGATGCAGGGCGTGGTGCCGCCCGAGCAGCTCTCGGCGATCGCGATGGCGAAATCGATGGTGAGCTGGCATCAGCGCCACGGCTACTGCGCCAATTGCGGCACCCGCACCGCGATGAAGGAAGGCGGCTGGAAGCGCGATTGCCCGAGCTGCAAGGCCGAGCATTTTCCGCGCACCGACCCGGTCGTGATCATGCTGGTGACCTCGGGCGACAAATGCCTGATGGGGCGGCAGAAGCAGTTTCCCCCGGGGATGTGGTCGTGTCTGGCGGGGTTCGTCGAAGCCGCCGAGACCATCGAGGATGCGGTCCGCCGCGAGATCTTCGAGGAATCCGGGATTCGCTGCACCGACGTCAATTATTACATGACGCAGCCCTGGCCCTATCCGTCGTCCCTGATGATCGGCTGCACCGCGCGCGCCACCACCGAAGACATCATCGTCGACCGCATGGAACTCGAGGATGCCCGCTGGTTCGACCGCGCGGAGGCGACCTTGATGATCAAACGGCAGCATCCCGACGGGCTCGCCGGCCCGCATCCGTTTGCGATTGCCCATCATTTGCTGGGGCGCTGGCTGCATGAGGGCCCGGACGCGCATGCATAGCTGGAACTTCCCGATGGCGCCATCGCTTAACCCCGGACTTTGGTTCCGGCAGAATGCGGAACTGCCATGACGGATTCCCGCATGAACTTTCAAGCTGCCGCGCCAAAAATCCCGCCGCGCATCCTGTGCATCGGCATGCCGGTGCGCGACCTGACGTTCCGCGTCGGCGGCGTCCCGGCGCGCGGCTCCAAGGAGAACGCCACCCATTTCGACGAGATCTGCGGCGGCAACGCGCTCAACGCCGCGATCGGAATTGCCCGCCTCGGCGGCCGCGCCTCGATCTGCGGCCCGATGGGCGACGCCCGCGAAGCATCGAGCCGCTTTATCTTCGAAAAGCTCGCGCATGAGGGCATCGAGACCAGGCACATCATGCACATGCCGGGACTTGTGACGCCGATCTCCACTGTCATGGTCGATCCGACCGGCGAGCGCACCATCGTGACCTTCCGCGATCCGGAGTTGTGGAAGGTCCGGCTGCCAGGCGCCGAGAAGCTGCTGGAGGATTGCGCCGCCATCCTCACCGAGAGCCGCTGCGCGGAATTCTGCACCGATTTGTGCGCCGAGGCGCGCCGGCGCGGCATCCCCGTGGTTGTGGACGTCGACCGCGCGATGTCGCTGCGCGAGGGCTTGCTGACAGCGTCATCGCATCTGGTGTTCTCGAGCGAGCCGTTACAGGAGACCGCCGGCCTTGCCGACGACGGCGAGGCGCTGAAAAAAATTGCAAAACTGACGCCGTCGTTCCTGGCGGGGACGCGCGGGCCGAGAGGTACGATCTGGCTCGACGAGCAGGGTAACCTGCAGGAGACGCCAGCCTTCCCGGTCCACACCGTGGATACGCTGGGCGCCGGCGACGTTTTCCATGGCGCGTTCGCACTCGCGATTACCGAAAAGCAGGAATTGCGGCATGCCCTGCGGTTCGCTTCGGCCGCCGCGGCGCTGAAATGCACCCGCCACGGCGGCGCCTTTGCTGCCCCGCAACGTATTGATGTCGAACAGCTTTTGAGCCTGGGCCAGTCTGCCGCGCCGGCTCGGTGTGGCCAATAGCGGGCTTGTTCTAGAAGAATTTTCTATATATGAGGGTAATTATCCCATCATATGGAACAAAGTTCTTCTCATGACCGACGCCACCATTCAGATCAACGAGCCCAACCGCCGGCTCGACGCTATCGACCGCAAGATTTTGACGGTGCTGCAGGAAGACGCCTCGCTCTCGGTCGCCGAGATCGGCGACCGCGTCGGCCTGTCGTCGACGCCGTGCTGGAAACGCATCCAGCGGCTGGAGGCCGAGGGGGTCATCCTGCGCCGGGTCGCGCTGGTCGACCAGAACAAGATCGGGCTCGGCATTACGGTGTTCGTCTCGGTCGAAAGCGCCGATCATTCCGAGGCTTGGCTCAAGACCTTTGCCGGCGCCGTCAGCGTGATGCCGGAGGTGATGGAATTTTATCGGATGGCCGGCGACGTCGACTACATGCTGCGCGTCGTGGTCGCGGACATGCCGAGCTATGACGTGTTCTACAAGAAGCTGATCGGCGCGGTGCCGCTGAAGAACGTCACCTCGCGCTTTGCGATGGAGAAGATCAAGTCGGTGACCGCATTTCCGGTGCCGGCGGTGGCGTAGCAGGCTTCCTCCGTAGTTCTACAGCGGAGCATTCACCCGAAATTAGCTTTGTCACGATATCCGATCCGAATGCGCCCGGACCAGGATATCACGACGTCTCGCTGGCCGGTTTGGCTCAACGCCACAGCCTTGTTGCTGGCCAGCGTCATCGCTGTGGCGACGCTCTCGCTCCAGGTTCGTCCCGGTGCCGAGGTTGTGGCCGTCGCCTTTCCACCGTGGTGGAACGCCCAGCAAATTTACGAGGCCGCCGCCTCGGCTGAGGCCGCGATCGTCAGAACGACCGCCCTCCCAGCCATTCTCGTGGTCAGACCGAACGATCAGGAAGGCCTGAGCCGTTTGCGCCAGGCCGGAGCGTGGCTGACGATCGATCCGCAGGCCATCGCCGCCTGTTTCAACACTCCCGCCAAGGAAATCTGAGCATGATTATCGGCAGCAATAATCTCGACACCTTGCGCGAAACCGCCAGCAAGGCACTGATCGCGCTGCTCTGGCTGCATGTTCCGATCGCGATGGTCGTTGGCATGGCGCGCGGCGCATGGCTGATGCCGACCATTCTCACGGTCGCCTTTGCCGCGGCGGCCACCTTGTCGTGGCGCGCGGCGGGCAATGGGCTTTCGACCGGCCTCGTGGTCGCCGTCGCACTGATGGGCGGGGTTTCGGTGTTCACGTACCAGCTCGCAGGCCATCCGTGGCAGATCGACATGCATATGTACTTCTTCGCGGCGCTGGCGTGTCTCGTCGCTTACTGCGACGTTCGGCCGATCCTGGCCGGAACCGTTGCCGTCGCCCTGCATCATCTGGCGCTGAATTTCATCATTCCGGCAGCGATCTTCCCGGGCGGCGCCGACTTTGGCCGTGTGGTGCTTCATGCGGGCATCCTGATCCTCGAAGCCGCTGTGCTGCTCTGGGTTGCCTATCAACTGGAGCGACTGTTCATGACGACGGCGCAGAAGACGGCGGAAGCCGAAGCCGCAAATGCGGCCGAGGCCCGCGTCACCGCCGAGCGCGGCCAGGCCGAGCATCAGGCCAGGCTGGAGCGCGACGCGGCCATGGGCCGGCTCGCCACCGAATTCGAGAACAAGATCGGCCATATCGTCGAAGCCGTCGCCGTGGCGGCCCGCGAGATGCAGGGCATGTCCTCGTCGATGAGCAACAGCAGCGGGGACGCAGCGCGACAGACCGCAGCCGCCGCCGCCGCATCGACCCAGGCCTCGCTCAATGTCGGAACCGTAGCCTCGGCGGCCGAGCAACTGACAGCCTCGATCAGCGAAATTGCGCAGCAGGCGACCCGCTCCGCGACCGTCACCGGAAAGGCGGCCGACGAGGCCCGCCGCACCAACGCCGTCGTCGAGGGCCTTGCCGCAGGGACCCAGAAGATCGGCGAGGTCGTGACCCTGATCCAGAACATCGCCAGCCAGACCAATCTGCTGGCCTTGAATGCCACGATCGAAGCCGCGCGCGCCGGCGAGCACGGCCGGGGATTTGCGGTGGTGGCCAGCGAGGTCAAGGCACTGGCCAATCAGACCGCGCAGGCGACGGAAGAGATTTCGATGCAAATCCAGAGCATTCAGGCGGCGACCGGCGAGGCCGTCAGCGCGATCCAGGCGATCGGCGGCACCATCGCCGAAATCAACGAAATCTCCAATGCCATTGCTGCCGCCGTCGAGCAACAGGGATCGGCGACACGCGAGATCTCCGGCAACGTGCAACAGGCCGCGAACGGCACCCGGGAGGTCAATGAGAACATCGTCGGTGTCGCCGAGGCTTCCAGCGAGCTCGGCAGCTCGGCGTCCAAACTGCTGGACGCCGCAACGGGACTGTCGTCGCAATCCGAACGGTTGAAATTCGAGGTCGGCAGCTTCCTCGGATCGGTGCGCGCAGCGTAAGCGTCCAGGGGGCAGTCCTCATACACGGGCTTGACCCGCGTATCCATCCTTGACGGGAAGCATCTCGCGGAGAGCGGTGGATTGCCGCGTCAAGCCCGGCAACGACGCGTTGGGGAACGTCCTCTAAATCTTCTGATTATACTGCCCGACCTCGGGATGGGTGCGCAGCACTACATTCATCGCCTCGAACAGGTCGTGCATGCGCTGCTCGCTAACCGGGCTCTCGACGACGACCACCAGCTCCGGCTTGTTGGATGACGCCCGCACCAGCCCCCAGCTGCCGTCCTCGACGGTGACGCGCACGCCGTTGACGGTGACGAGGTCACGGATGTTTTGTCCCGCAACCTTGCCGCCGTTCTTCTGCAGCGCTTCGAAATGCTTCACCACGGCATCGACGACGCCGTATTTGGTCTCGTCGGCACAGTGCGGCGACATCGTCGGCGACGACCAGGTCTTCGGCAGCGCGTCTTTCAGGTCCGCCATCGATTTTCCAGGCGCGCGATCCAGCATCTCGCAGACCGCGATCGCCGAAACCAGGCCGTCGTCATAGCCGCGGC
>JAYSPJ010000064.1:0-3666 GCA_043722155.1 Bradyrhizobium sp. | reverse complement strand
TCGCCATACATGAAGTCGAGGCCGCCGCGCGGCACGCCGGAGGCGATGCGATGCGCGTCATAGGCCGAACTGTCGACCAGTTCCGCGCCGATCAGATCGGCGACCTTTTGCGCAAGCTCCCCGGGAACCAGAACCCGCCAGCCGAGCGCGGGCTGGCGCGGATCGGCAAAGGCCAGATCGGGCTTGATGGCGGGTTCGCCGTCCCAGGCCGCCAGCACGCCGAGGCTGTCCGACAGGTTTTCAACCGTGACCTTGGCGCGCAGCTTGTAGAAACCGAGCTTGCCGGCGAGACCCTGCGCCAGCGCGCGCGGGCAGTCGATCAGGAAGCCGCCGCCATGGCCGGCAGGCGCTTCGGTGATGAGGAAATCCGCCGTTATCTTGCCCTGCGGCGTCAGCAACGCCCCGAACCGGCCGAGCCCGGGGCGCAGCAGCGTCGCGTCCGTGGTGACAAGGCCGTTGAGAAAGTTGCGCGCGTCCTCGCCGCTGACTTTGACCACGCCCCGGTCGGGAAGAAACGCTGCCTTCATAGGAATTTCTCTTGCAAGTTTCTCGGTCGTTCTCGGGTTTTTCGGCAGTTTTCTGGGG
The DNA here is from genome assembly GCA_043722155.1 of Bradyrhizobium sp. Classification (GTDB taxonomy): domain Bacteria; phylum Pseudomonadota; class Alphaproteobacteria; order Rhizobiales; family Xanthobacteraceae; genus Bradyrhizobium. Next base: position 3,081 of record JAYSPJ010000064.1, on the reverse strand, counting down.
AAACGCCGGTGCCGGATATGATACCGGAACGTAAGCCGCTAAGGTGCCGGGAACAAGGCCTGCGCTTCGCGCGGATCGCCTCAGCATCAGGATCGGGCCCACGAGGAATGATGACCCAGCACTTTGACGTGATTCTAAAATCCGGCACCGTGGTCAATCAGGACGGTGAGGGCGTGCGCGATATCGGCCTCGTAGGCGGCCGCATCGCCGAAATCGGCTCGCTCGGCCAGGCCTCGGCCGCCGAGGTGATCGACTGCAAAGGCCTGCACATCCTGCCCGGCGTGATCGACACCCAGGTCCACTTTCGCGAGCCCGGCCTCACCCACAAGGAGGACCTCGAAACCGGTTCGCGCAGCGCGGTCATGGGCGGCGTCACCGCGGTGTTCGAAATGCCCAACACCGATCCCCTCACCGTGACGGAAGCGACCTTCACCGGGAAAGTGAAGGCCGGCCGCCACCGCATGCATTGCGATTTCGCCTTCTTCATCGGCGGCACCCGCGACAATGTGCAGGATTTGCCGGAACTGGAACGCGCGCCCGGCTGCGCCGGCGTGAAGGTGTTCATCGGCTCCTCCACCGGCGCGCTGCTGGTCGAGGACGACGAAAGCCTGCGCCGGATTTTTCAGGTGATCAACCGCCGCGCCGCATTTCATGCCGAGGACGAATACCGCCTCAACGACCGCAAGGGCCTGCGCATCGAGGGCGATCCGCGTTCGCATCCGGTGTGGCGCGACGAGACCGCGGCGCTGTTGGCGACCCAGCGCCTCGTGAAACTCGCGCACGAGACCGGTAAACGCATTCACGTGTTGCACATCTCCACCAAGGAGGAGATCGAGTTTTTGCGCGACCACAAGGACGTCGCCTCCTGCGAGGCGACGCCGCATCATCTGACGCTGGCCGCACCCGAATGCTACGAGCGGCTCGGCACCCGTGCGCAGATGAATCCGCCGGTGCGCTCGGCCGATCACCGGCAGGGAATCTGGCGCGGCATCGAGCAGGGCATCATCGACGTGCTCGGCTCCGATCACGCCCCGCACACCCTGGAGGAAAAGGCGAAGACCTATCCGGCCTCGCCGTCGGGCATGACCGGGGTGCAGACGCTGGTGCCGCTGATGCTCGACCACGTCAACGCCGGGCGGTTGTCGCTGCAGCGCTTCGTCGATCTCACCAGCGCGGGCCCGGCGCGGCTGTTCAATATCGCCTGCAAGGGCCGCATTGCGGCCGGTTACGACGCGGACTTCACGATCGTCGATCTCAAGCGCAGCGAGACCATCACCGATGAGTGGACAGCTTCGCGCGCCGGCTGGACGCCGTATCACGGCGTGCGCGTTACCGGCTGGCCGGTGGGCACCTTCGTGCGGGGCCGCCGCGTGATGTGGCAGGGCGAACTGGTCGGGCCGTCGAGCGGCGAGCCGGTGCGGTTTCTGGAGACGCTGAAGCCGTAGTGTTCCTCATTGCGAGCGAAGCGAAGCAATCCAGCTTGCAACGAGCAAATTGGTGACGGCTGATTACTGCTTCGCCATCTGAATCGAAAACTCGCCGTTGCGTACGCGCAGCGGCAGGCCTTCGACGAATTTCGCCACCGCGTCCTCGCCATAGGTGCCGACCAGTTCGGCGAACGCCGCGAACAGGCTGGCCTGCGCCAGGCAGTCGCCGTCGACGCCGTCGTGCCGCGCCTCCGCCCAGGCCTCGTTGAGATAGCTCAGCGCCGCCTGTTTCTGTTCGTGATCGGGCAGCGGGTCGCGGGCGGCTGTAAAGGACACTGGATGGCTCATGAAACTCAACAAGATGCGCGCGATCCAGGGCGGAACGCGTCTGACGCGCAAGGTGTAGCATGAGCCAACGGACCGCCTAGGCCAGTTCTTTAAGAAAGGTTAACGGCGCTTTCCGTTTCGTGTTGCAACGGGAACCGCGCTTCAGATTCGGCGGCGACAGCGCGAATTTCCACAATGTCGCAAATGACAATAGAGCGGCTCCGCCGGCGTACTAGTTGGCGTAGCGGGCGGTCAGATCCCGCGAGATCTTCGAGCCTTCCTCGATATACCGGCGGATCGCGATCGCGGCTGCGGGCGTGCAGGTCCGGTAGGTCTGCTGAAAGCCGTTATAGCCGCGGTTAAAACCCGCGATCATGCGGGCGCGGCGATCGCCGGAGGGGGTTTCGGCGTCGACCAGCGCCTGCATTTCGTTGCGCCATTTCGGGCCTTCATTGGTGCCGCAAATGCCCCTGAGATAGTGCAGGGTGCCGAGGATTTCGGCCAGCCGCTGCAGTTCGCCGTCGAACGGCGCGGCCGCATCCTGCCCCCGCGCTGGGCCGGAAATGCACGCCGAGATCAGGATGAGAGCGGCCAGAAAATGCTTGGAAAAATGCTTGGACATGAGGGGTTCCGGGACCGCCGTGATATGCCTTTTCAATGCGCTGGAAGCAAGGCATCGAGGCCCGCGTGGCTAGACGCCGAGTACGCGCCGGGCCGCCTCGATGATCTCCCGCAGGCCGTCGGTGACCTTGAGATCGCCAAACGCATCCGGCGCCAGCCACCTGAAATCGTCGTGTTCGTCGTTCAGGACCGGCTCGCAGGCGATCCAGCGCGCCGCGAACGACATGATCAGGTAGTGGCCGCCGCCGCCCGCGCCCGGCACCACCTCGCGCCATCCGGCGAGGCCGGTGATCTCGATTTTCAGCGCGGTTTCCTCATCGACCTCGCGATGCAGGGCGGCGTGCAGCGTTTCGCCGAATTCGACCCGGCCGCCGGGCAGCGAATAAAAACCCCTGGCCGGCGACTTGGCCCGCCGCACCAGCAGGATATTGCCGTCGCGAAAGATCGCCGCCGAGACGGCCAGCTGGGGATGCGACGGCTGGACCGGGGACGCCACGGCGGTCAGTGGGTCATGATGTAGTCGACGTCGGCCTCGTGGTCGCCATTGATGATGCCGCCGGCCAGCATCACCAGCGGCTTGACCCAGCCGGTGGCCTGTTCGGCCAAGGTGGCGCGGGTCTTGTCCTGCGTGACCTTTCGCATCGCATCGCTCACCGCGCTCAGAATCGAGGTCATGGCGCTGGTAAGGCTGTCGAATTCGGCACGG
>JAYSPJ010000063.1:0-1782 GCA_043722155.1 Bradyrhizobium sp. | reverse complement strand
TCGAAGCCTGGTTCGTACAGGACGCCACCGTGCCGCTGATCGCGATGGAATATGCCTTCGGCGGCGGCGCGACGCAGGACCCGGCCGACAAGTCCGGCGTCGGCAACATGGTCGCCAGCCTGCTCGACGAGGGTGCCGAGGAACTGGATTCCAAGACCTTCCACGAGCGGCTCGATCGCCGCGCCATCGAGTTGAGCTTCTCTTCGACGCGGGATCATTTCCGCGGCTCGCTGCGCATGCTCAAGGACAACAGGGATGAGGCCTTCGACCTGCTGCGGAAGGCGGTGACTTCGCCGCGTTTCGAGAGCGCCGATGTCGAGCGTATCCGCGCCCAGGTCACGTCGGGCCTGCGGCGCGACACTTCCAATCCCTCGGCGCTGGCCAGCCGCAAGTTCCTGCAGGTCGCCTTTGGCGACCACCCCTATGGCCGCCAGGCCAACGGCACGCTGGAAAGCGTGCCGAGGATCGATACCGCCGACATGAAGGATTACGTCCGCCGCGTGCTGGCGAAGGATACGCTGCGGATTGCCGTGGTCGGCGACGTCGACCCGGCCACGCTCGGCCAGCTGCTCGACAAGACCTTCGGCGCACTGCCGGCCAAGGCGAGCCTGACGCCGGTCGCCGAAGTCGAAGCCGCCAAGCCTCCGCAGCGCGCCTTCATCCCGCTCGACGTGCCGCAAACCGTGGTGACGTTCGGCGGCCCGGGCATCAAGCGCCACGATCCGAATTTCATGGCCGGCTATGTCGTCAACCACATTCTCGGCGGCGGCGGACTGTCGTCGCGGCTCTACAGGGAGGTCCGCGAGAAGCGCGGTCTGGCCTATTCGGTCAATGAATCGCTGTTGTGGATGGATCGCTCCGCCATCTTCATCGGCACGACCGGAACCCGCGCCGACCGCGCCGGCGAGACCGTCGATGCCATCGAGAAGGAAATCCGCCGCATCGCCGAGGAAGGCCCGACCCAGCAGGAATTGGACGAGGCCAAGTCCTATCTCAAGGGCTCGCAGATGCTGGCGCTCGACACCTCCTCGAAGCTGGCGTCGGCGCTGCTGCAGTACCAGCTCGACAAACTTCCGATCGACTACATCGAGAAGCGCAACGCCATCGTCGATGCCGTGACGCTGGAAGACGCCAGGAAGGCCTCCGGGCGGTTGTGGGGGCAAGGCCTGCTCACCGTGATCGTCGGCCGCGCCCCGCAGGCCGCAGCCCAGCCGGCGGCGGCGACCCCGCCCACGGCGAAGAACTAACTCCCGCGCTGGAAGACAAACGCTCGGCAAACCCGGTATCCTACCTTTCACCCGATTCCATCAGGGAATGTCGGGCCTCCGGTGACGCCATGCTGCGGATTTCCCGCGACCTTTCGATCGACGAGAACGACATCGAGATCTCTTTCGTCCGTGCCTCCGGCCCGGGCGGGCAGAACGTCAACAAGCTCTCGACCGCCGCCCAACTGCGTTTCGATACCCGCCGGATCACGCTGCCGGAAGATGCCGCGTTACGGCTCAACCGGCTCGCCGGCCAGCGCATGACCAAGGACGGCGTGATCGTGATTCATGCCCAGCGCTTCCGCACCCAGGAGCGCAACCGCGCCGACGCCACCGACCGGCTGCTCGAACTGTTGCGCGGGGCGATGGTGCGACCGGTGCCGCGCCGCGCCACCAAGCCGACCTTCGGATCGAAGCAGCGCCGGCTCGAAGGCAAGAAGCGCCGCAGCGACGTCAAGTCAAAGCGCGGCTCGGGTGGGTTCGACGATTGAGGGCACGATAACAGCGGGGAGAGTTT
>JAYSPJ010000062.1:0-1990 GCA_043722155.1 Bradyrhizobium sp. | reverse complement strand
CCAGGGCGCGCTGTCCACCGGCCTGATCCTGGTCGTCATCGTGATGGCGGTGGTTGTGATCGCCTTCATCGTGTTCATGGAGCGCGCGCAGCGGCGGCTCTTGATCCAGTATCCGAAGCGCCAGGTCGGCAACAAGATGTTCGAGGGCCAGTCCTCGCATCTGCCGCTCAAGCTCAATACCTCGGGCGTGATTCCGCCGATCTTCGCTTCCTCGCTGCTGCTGCTGCCGACCACGGTTGCGAATTTCAATGCCGGCAGCGGGCCGGAATGGTTCCAGTGGCTGAACACGCAGCTCAGTCATGGCCGTCCGCTGTTCCTGTTTCTCTATCTGGCGCTGATCGTGTTCTTCGCGTTCTTCTACACCGCGATCGTGTTCAACCCGACCGAGACCGCCGACAATCTCAAGAAGCATGGCGGCTTCATTCCGGGCATTCGGCCGGGCGAACGTACCGCCGAATACATCGATTACGTGCTGTCGCGCGTCACGGTGCTGGGCGCCGCCTATCTCGCGATCGTCTGCCTGATTCCCGAGATCCTGATCTCCTACGCCTCGGTACCGTTCTACTTCGGCGGAACGTCGCTCCTGATCGTGGTCAGCGTGACCATGGATACGGTGGCCCAGGTTCAGGGTTATCTGCTCGCCCATCAATATGAGGGGCTGATCAGGAAGTCGAAGTTGCGGGGGCGTCGCCGCTGACGTCCAAAGCCGCGCGTTGCATCGCTTTCGCTATCCGCGCCTCGGCGCCGATCGTAGTGGGCGCTGGGCTGGATTTTGAAACGATGGTGCGCGGCGGGCCGCTCACCGAGCCGGGGGGCGAATATCGATGAGACTGATTCTTCTCGGGCCGCCGGGGTCGGGCAAGGGAACGCAGGCCCAGCGGCTGGTTCAGCGCCACGGCATCGTTCAACTCTCCACGGGCGAAATGCTGCGCGCCGCGGTGGCGGCGCAGACGCCGATCGGCATCAAGGCCCAGGATATCATGGCCTCTGGCGGTCTGGTGCCGGACGAGGTCGTGGTCGGGATCATTTCCGACCGGCTGGATCAACCGGATGCGGCGAAAGGTTTCATTCTCGACGGCTTCCCGCGCACGGTGCCGCAGGCCGAGGCGCTCGATGAGCTCCTGAAAAAGAAGCAGATCAAGCTCGACGCCGTGATCGAGCTGCGTGTCAACGAAAGCGCGCTGCTGCAGCGGGTCGAAACCCGGGTCGCGGAGATGCGTGCGCGCGGCGAGGACGTCCGAATCGACGACACCCCCGAGGTGCTGGCCAGGCGGCTGGCGAGCTACCGTTCGCAAACCGAGCCGCTGATTCACTATTATTCGGATCGGCGCAAGCTTTTGACGGTCGATGGCATGATGACCATCGAAGCCGTCACCCTCGAAATCAGCCGAATCCTGGCTGCGATCGAGGTGGTCGAGGCCAGGGCCGCCAGGAAGGCGGATGGGGCCAAACGAACCGCCAAGGTAGCCAAAGAGCAGACCAAAAAGGCAGCCAAGAAGGCAGTTGGGAAGGCGGGGGCCGGGAAAGCCGCCAAATCGGCAGCCAAGGGCGCCGGGACTGCCAAAAAAGCCGCCAAGGCCTCCCGGAAGGTCGGGAAAACGGCCTCCAAGGCAACCAGGAAAAAGGGGGCCAAAAAGCCGACCCGGAAGGCGCCAGCGGGGTCCAAGGCCCGCGCTGTCGGCAAGACCAGAAAAGCAGCCAAAAAGGTCACGAAAAAGCGAGCTAAACGCTAGAAACGGTTGACGAAACCAAGTTGAATCCTTTAATAAGCCCGGTATCCAGTCGGATAGTTTTTCAGACGATGCCGGGCCCTGAGACAATCGAGGGGACGGGCGTCGTGTTCGCGTTTGTGAACACCCGCTCAAAATAGCTAGAACACAGCCGGTCCAGAGATCGGCGACAGGAGAGACTGCGTGGCCCGTATTGCCGGTGTGAATATCCCGACCAACAAGCGCGTGCTGATCGCGCTCCAGTACATCCATGGCATCGG
>JAYSPJ010000061.1:0-20135 GCA_043722155.1 Bradyrhizobium sp. | reverse complement strand
TATTTCTGCGCGATCGGCATGGGCTTCATGCTGATCGAGATATCGCAGATGCAGCGGCTGATGGTCTTCCTCGGACATCCCGTCTACGGGCTCAGTGTCGTGCTTTTCACCATTCTTCTCTTCAGCGGGATCGGCAGCGTCACGGTCGGCGCGCATTTCCCTCGACCGGGCGTGGTCATCGCCAGAGTTGGAGCACTCCTGGCGACGCTGGCGGCGGCGGGGGTATTGACTCCCTTGCTCACCACCTGGGCGCGATCGGAAGCTACCGATATACGCATTCTCTTGTCGGTACTGCTGCTGGCTCCCCCGGCGTTCTGCATGGGGATGATGTTTCCACTCGGGCTGAGTATCTGGCGCCGCCACTCGGAGCTGCTGCCATTCTTCTGGAGCGCCAATGGCATTACCTCGATGTTTGCGTCGGTGCTGGGCATGGCCCTGTCCATAGAATTCGGCATCGCCAGGACATACGCGCTTGGCGTAGGCTTCTATGTTGTTTGTGCAATCATGATCGCCCTAAGCCGGCAAGCGAATCTCGTGGGCGTGTCCGCAGCGAGGCCGATCAAGGAACCAGGATTGCTGGACCTCGAAGAAGTCGACGCCACGGCCGCTTCAATCGCACCGTCGACCCGATCGACACAGGTCGAATTGGCTGCCGAGAACAAGACCGCCTGATCGCGCTCCAGAGCGTCAGGTGGTCCGAAAGCGCAGCACGCCGTCGGCTTCCTCGGCCGCCAGCCGTCCCTCGACCAGCATGTAATTGACGTGCGCGATCAACTCGCCGGCGGCAAAGCCCATCTGATGCACGTCCAGAACGTGCTTGTGGAACACCACCGGAACCAGTTCCTTCGAGGTCTGCGGGGTTTCCCGGCAGGCGTCGGCGATCAGTCCGCAGCGTTCCTCGTGATGATCGGCCAGCTGCTTGATGCGCGTTTTCAATCCGTAGAACGGCACGCCGTGGCCGGGCAACACCAGCACGTCATAGGGCAGCGTGGTGGTGAGGCTGGCCAGCGAGGCCAGATACTCGCCGAGCGAATTCTGGTCGGGCTCGACCGCCCAGACGCTGACATTGGGCGAGATCTTGCTCAGCACCTGATCGGCCGACAGGAACAGCTTGTCGGCCGCGCAATACAGCATCACCTGGTCGAGCGCGTGGCCGCCGCCGGTGATGACCTTGAAGCGCCGGGTGCCGATGGAAACCTCGTCGCCATGCGAGATGCGGCGATAGGACGGCGGCAGGGTGGAGACCCGCTTGAGATAATCCTGGCCGCGGCCGAGCAGCTTGTCCGTCAGGTTCTCGTCCATACCGTGGCGGCGGAAGAACAGGCGCTGCGCGTTGCGGCGCTCCTCGGTGCCACGGTTCTGGTGATAGACCGACTGCAGGTATTCCACCTGAGACATCTCGAGCGGACAGTTGAAGCGCTCGACGATCCATCCGGCAAGCCCGACATGATCGGGATGCGAATGGGTCACGATCAGCCGCGTGACTTTCACGTGGCTCAGCGGGCCCTCGAACAAGGCGGTCCAGGCCGCGATGGTTTCCTCGTTGCCGAAACCGGAATCCACCATCGCCCAGCCGTCGCCGTCGGCGAGCAGATAGATATTCACGTGGTTTAGACGGAACGGCAGCTTGAGCCGGACCCACAATACCCCGGGCCTCACCTCGACGGCCTGATCCGGGCCGGGATGATTTTCCCAAGGGTAGCGCAGCGCCTCGGCCGAGGATTGAACGGTGTCTGTTTTTGAATGCATCGTTGGGTTTCGCGACTGTTGCTATCGACTTAACCGCACAAGCGGCGCGGCGCCAGCCGAAAAACACCGACGATTTCGACAATCATGGGAATGCGGGCCTTAACGCCCGCAAAATCCGGTGCCAACCATGCGCCGGGAGCGCAGGCTGCCGCCCGCGGCGCATGGCGGCAACTCAGGCCGCCCGGATGTTGGTCAGGAAGGCGTCGATTTCCGAGCGCAGCACGTCGGCCTCGCGGCGGAGTGCAGCGGATGCGCTCAGCACCTCGCTGGCGGCGGCCCCGGCTTCGGCGGACGCGGTGGAGACCCCGATGATGTTGCTGGAAACCTCGGATGTGCCGCCGGCGGCGTGCTGAATGTTGCGGGCGATCTCGCGCGTCGCCGCTCCCTGCTGTTCGACCGCCTCCGCGATCGCGGCGGTCACCTCGTTGATCTCGCTGATCGTCGTGGAGATGTTGCGGATGGCGCCGACCGCCGATGTCGTCACCGTCTGCATGCTGGCGATTTGCTGACGGATTTCGTCGGTCGCTTTCGCGGTCTGGTTGGCGAGGCTTTTGACCTCGGAGGCGACCACGGCAAATCCCCGGCCGGCCTCGCCGGCCCGCGCGGCCTCGATGGTGGCGTTGAGCGCGAGCAGATTGGTCTGCGAGGCAATGGTCTGAATGAGATCGACCACGACGCTGATGCGGCCGGCGTTGTCGGCGAGCCCCTGCATGGTGGCGTCGGTGGTGCCGGCATCGTCGACCGCCTTGCGGGCGATTTGCGCCGAGGTGACCACTTGGCGGCCGATTTCGGCGATCGATGACGACAGTTCCTCGGTGCCCGCGGACACCGTCTGCACGTTGACCGAGGTTTCCTCGGCGGCGGACGCCACCGCGCTCACCAGCGCGCTGGATTGATCGGCGGTCACAGACATGCTCTGCGCGGTGGTCTGCATCGAATTGGCCGAGGCCTGCAGGGTGTCGAGCGCGCTGCGGACGGTGGCTTCGAATTCGACGATCCGGGCCTCCATGCGGGAGGCGCGTTCGGCCTTGGCGATGCGGTCCTTGTCCTGGTCGGCATTCAGCGCGCGGGCCTCGATCATGCTCTCGCGGAACACCTCCAGCGAGTCGGCCATCGCCGCGATCTCGTCGTGCTGGCTCGAGCGATAGGTCTCGGTCTCGAGGTCGCCGCTGGAGAGAAGCTGCATCGAGCGCTGCAGGTTGCCGATCCGCCGCAGAATGTTGCGGCCGACATAGAGCCAGACGAACAGCACGGATCCGATCAGGGTCGCCGCGCCAAGCGCCAGCATGACGGTGGTCGCCAGCGAAATCTCCTTGCGCGCCTGCCCGGTCGAGGCGTCGGTTTCGTTCCGCACGCCCTCGACGAGCTGCTGCACGCTGATGCCGAGGCCGACATTGAGCTTGCGGGATTCTTCGAGAATGGTCTGGCCGTAATCGGCGGCGTCGAGTTCCTTCTGTCGGATCTTGAAGACGCCGGCCTTGCCCTCGCCGAGCCCCGATAGGCCCGAGGCCGCGGTGCGAAGCGCCGTGGTCGAAGAGCCGCTGGGGAGCAGATCGAGATTGGATTTGACGCGCTTCTGCGCCGTGCGGAATTCCTTCTCGATGGTCTCCAGCGTGTCGCTGCCATCAGACGAAAGCGCCGCTATCAAGTTGAACGCCATCAGATTGCTGCCGGCGACGACATCGCCGAGCTGGTCGACGACCTGCTCGGCCTTGGTGGCTTCGTCCTGGGAGAAGTCGGGGGCGCCGAAGATGCCGTTAAGCTGGGTCTGGGCGCTGATCATCGCGGGACCGGCGGCCTTCACGAAAGCCGTCTGGGCCGCGCGCACGGCGCCGTAAAGCTTTTCGTGCTGGGCGCCTGTCTCGAGGCGCTCGCGCGCCGCGTTGCCAAGGCTCTGGATCATTTCGTCGATGTTCTTCACGGTCTCGGCGAGGGCTGTCACCACCGCCTTGTCGGCGCCGAGCGCGGTGATCTCGCCGAGCTTGGCCAGCGTGACCGCCTGGGTTTCCTTCATCTTCCTGGCGCGATCTTTCAGCATCTCCTCGCTCTGCGAGGCCAGCAGCGCCGGCCCCTGGCTGGCGAGGCTTGCGCTCTGCTCGGAGAGCTGCAGGCTGGCCGCGAGGCGGGGAATGTCGCGTCCGCTCAGCTCGACCATCGCGCCGCCGAGATGTCCCAGCACCATGCCGGCGCCGGCGCTGATGACGATGGCCATGCCTGCGATCACGGCGAAGGCGGCGAACAGACTGCCCCTCACCCCCCATCGGGGACGCAGAAAGCCCAGCAGCCCGCCAAGTCTGGAGATCGTGACAAGCTTACCGATCGTGAATCGCACCGCCATGCCGTCCCCGCCCGCATCTTGAGGGTGAATCTTCGGCGGTAGTATCGCGTTACCGGGTTAACAAAATCACGAGAATTTGAACGACGGCGCATTTTTTGCGCATCAACCACGAAAAGGCCGGCCGGCGCATATTCCGCGATCCGGTATTTTCGTCACGTGGTCGGCTGCGAATCAATACCTTGCAGCGGCCGAACCGCCGAGGTTGAAGCGATAGTTCACGCCGGCTTTCAGGGTGTGCTCGTCGTTGCTGAACGTGCCGAACGGGACCAGCGCGGCCGGCGCGACGAAGCGGCTGCGGCCGAAATCGTAATACTGATATTCGGCCTTGGCCGACCAGTTCGGCGCGAACAAATATTCGACGCCGGCACCGACGGTGTAGCCGTCGCGATGATTGCGATCGAGCGTGAAGGCGGCCGGAGCGCCGCCGAACGTCAGGGTTTCGCTCTGGCTGGAATGGGCATAACCGCCCTTGGCGTAGAACAGCGCCGGACCCCAGGAGTAGCCGAGGCGGCCGGTGACGGAGCCGAGCCCGCGCTGGTTGCTGCTGTAGACGAAGCCGGCGGGAAAGATCGAAGGGATCTTGTTGCTGCTGAGCCAGCTGTACTGGCCTTCGATGCTGACGACAAAGCTGCCGGCGAACTGATAGTCGGCTCCAACCTGTACGCCACCGAGGAATCGGGCGTCATAATTGCTGAGCACGAGGCCGTTGAAACTGTTGTTGCCGCTGAAGGCGCCGCCGGCGTGACCGCCGAGGTAGAAGCCGGTCCATTGGTAGATCGGCGCCGCATAGGCCGGTGCCGAGCCGTAAGGGCGAGCTCCGAGATCGGCTGCAACGGTCGGCACACCGGCACCGAAAACGATGAGGGCCACAATACCTGGAATGAGCTTCATGATGGGTCTCCGGCGGATTCTGGCGTGCCGGGTGTCGGTGCCGTCCATGCCGTGGAGTTAGACGGCATTTGAATAAAATGCCGTGACCAGACCGCCAAAGCGAAGCCTGTCGGGGGCCGACCGCTTGCCGTGCTTAATGAAGCCCTAACGAAAAAAGGCCGGCATGAAGCCGGCCTTTCGTCAGTGTCGCGTGAAACGCGGATCAGTACTTCGCAACCACCGGGCCGCCCAGGTTGAAGCGATAGTTGATGCCGGCCTTGACGGTATGCTCATCATTGCGGGTGCTGCCGAACTGCGTCAGCACGGCGGGCGTCACGAAGTTGGTCTTGCCGAAGTCGTAGTACTGATACTCGACCTTGCCCGACCAGTTCTGCGCGAACATGTATTCGAGGCCGGCGCCAACGGTGTAGCCATCATGATGGCCGCTGTTGAGCGCGAACGCCTGCGGCACGCCGTTGAGCGTCAAAGACTCATTGTAGTCGGAGTAGGCATAGCCGCCCTTGACGTAGAGCAGAGCCGGACCCCAGGTGTAGCCGAGACGGCCGGTGACCGAGCCGAGGCCACGCTGGTTGTGGTTGTAGGTGAAACCAGCGCCCGCGCCGGTAAAGGCAACACCGTTGTTGTTGCTGCCGAGCCAGGAGTACTGGCCTTCGATACCGAGCACCCAGTTCTGGGCGAACTGATAGTCGGCGCCGACCTGCACGCCGCCGAGGAAGCGGCCGTCGCTGTTGTTATTGGTGGTGCCGATGAAACCGTTGCTGCCGCCAAAGGCGCCGCCGACGTGACCACCGATGTAGAAGCCGGTCCAGTTGTAGATCGGCGCGTACGCCGCGGGAGCCGCCTTGGTGTAGGGACGAGCTGCCATATCGGCTGCAAGTGCTGGCACGGTCGCGCCGAGAGCGATGAGGGCCACAGTACCGAGTAGGAAATTCTTCATTAGTTGTAGTCTCCAGGAGTCATTTTTAATTTTCAGATGAGCTGCGTTAGCGGCGTCGTCCATGGCGTGCAGTTAGACTGCTTTTGAATAAAATGCTGTCACCCATCCGACACACCAAGCGAGTTCCTAACCTCTTGGGGGAACGCCAATTATCCGTGATTAATGAAGCCTTAATGAAAGCTAAAAGAAGCCTTAATTTCGAATCGACTCGGACCAGCGGGGATGTCGCCTGCGTTCAGTGTCTTTTCAGCGCCTGATGCAGTCGACCGACAGCCTCGGTGAGCTGGTCGCGATGCAGGATGTCATCCTTCGGAATCCGACCGACGGTCGCGGCCAGCTCGCCGAGAATACCGGCGAACAGGCCGAAGCTGATGTGCATGTGGATCGATTTGCGGACGTCTTCCGCGCCGGGCCGCTCCAGCACCAGAGCGAAGCCGGCCGGATCGAGATGGGCCTCGAACCGCGACGAGTGCTCGAATGTCCCGATATAGAATTTATCCGGATATTCGAGCGCGATCTCAGCCTTGTCCGGAATTGGCTTTGTCATGGGTGTTCCTTGCAGCGGAGTCGGCGCCTACGGTGGCCTCGGACGCCGTTCGTCTGATGGAGTTTCAGGATGGCGGTTGGAGCTATCTCAAGCCGTAGCCGCAGCGTTCATTTTGGCAAATAATTTCTGCTGCGCAAGCTGGCCCAGCTGCGCCGAATCATTTCTCTCAGTGTGCCGTCGACAAGCGTGGCGATTCCCAGCCTTGCTCCGAGGACCATGCCGCCTACCGCAAAAGGCCAAGATAGCGACAGCATCGATCCGGCAGTGAGGCCCTGACCGATCGTGCAGCCTCCGGCAAGGATTCCACCGACTCCCATCAGGGCAGCGCCGCTAAGATGACGCCGCATCTCATGGTCGTCGTCGAATGCCTCCCATCGCAATTCGTCTGTGCGCCACGCCGCGAGCCAGGAGCCTGCGACGACGCCGAACACGCTGCCGACCCCGAAATCCGCGAAATTCGAGACGTTCAGAAGTCCCGCATAGATCGCCTTTCCGACCGTCGATACGAACGTCAGGCTTTGCGGGCGGACCGGGCCGGCGAAATCGTCTCCGAACGACGACGTCACGACCCATCCTGCAACCGTCAGAAGGCCCAGCACGATTCCGGCCGACAGCAGGCGTGGTGTGCGCCTGAGCCTCAGGTCGCCGAATGCAAGCCAGCAAAGTGCGCCGCCTGCGGTCGCCGCGATCGCGCCACGCACATCCAGACCCAGGGCGTGGGTTGAAAGCGATGCCATGTCGGACCGCACGCCGTCCGGCATGGCAATGGAAAGACCTTCCAGAACCGTTATGCGAAAGCTTGCGAACGCACCGCGCAGCGTCGCATAGGCGAACACGCCGAGGATGAGGATTACAATCAGGCTGCGCAGGTCACCCGTCCCCAGTCGGACCAGCGAACCGAAGCCGCAGGTCCCGACCATCGCCATTCCGGTCCCAAACATTACGCTGCCGATCAGGATTGCGACCAGGGGAAGGGCCGCGGGCGTGAAGGTTGTTTGTCCGGGGTCAAGAAAGCCGCCGATGATTAGCGCCTGCGTTCCGAGGATTGCGATTCCGAGAGCGAGCCCGAAAATTCGCAGACGACGGCTGTCGCCGCCCATCAGCGCGTCTTCGATAGCTCCGAATGAACACAGTTTGGCGCGGCGTACGGCAAATCCTGCAGCCGCGCCGATGGCAAAGCCAGCCAGCGCGAGTACCCAGGCAGACAGATTTTGCATGGCGTCTCTCCCCAGATATGGCGCAGGACTTGTTCGGCATATTGCCGAGCTGCCGTGTCACCGTCCACCGCGCGGCAGTCTATTTCTTGGCGTCAGCAGCCGCCGTTGCGCAAAAGATGTCGTACACGACCGAAATCACGCTGCGCACGTCCTCGTTGGCAAGACTGTAATAAATCGTCTTGCCATCGCGTCGTGTGTCGACCATGCCGTCGTAGCGCAGGCGCGCCAGTTGCTGCGAAACGGCGGACTGTCGCAACGAGAGAATGTTCTCAAGCTCTGTCACTGACCGTTCGCGCTCGGCGAGCAGGCAAAGCAGCAGGAGGCGGTTCTCGTGCGAAAGAGCCTTCAGGAAATTGCTGGCCTTTCGCGCCTTGCGCATCAACTGATCGAGCTCGGGCGAATATTCCGCGCCGTCGCGAAGTTCAGTCTCGATGTCGGTTGAAAGGATCGATGTCATGGCTGTCAATTCGTCGCTGGAATCGTGGAAAGGTATTTCGCATAGCTGCGCGTGTTCGGCGGATGCGACGGTTCGAGCCTGGCCACAAGAGTACCGAGCAGCCCCCAAAAAGCATCGTCGTTGATGTAGCCGGTGATGCGCCCGATCTCGCGACCGTTGTCCACCACCACGAAAGTCGGCGTGTAGACGACCGACGAAGCGAGCGTAACGCCTGAGGATCTTTGTTTGTCGATGTTGAGGTGCCGAAGTGGAAGCCGTTCGGCCTCTTCGGTTTTGTCATAGATCGGGCCAACCGCCTCATTCCATCTCTGACACCAGACGCAGCCATCGCGCTCGAACATCAGGAGTTCGGCCGCATGCGACGTCACCGGCCAAAGCGGTGCCGCGAGCACAGAGAGGCGAAGCAAGGGAAATTTCAGGAGCATTTTCGCAATCATAATGATATATATAGACGAATTCGCATGTATCTACCAGAGCCGGTAACCCTGTGATTTCAAATACTTCCCTGGTCGGCGCGTTGGGGGCGGGCCTGCTGTCGTTTCTTTCGCCGTGCATCCTGCCCCTGGTGCCGCCCTATCTTTGCTTTCTTGCGGGGATCAGCCTCGACGATCTGACGCGAACCGAGCAAGGACAGGTCGGTCGGCAGAACTGGCACGTGGTGGCTTTGTCTCTTGCCTTCGTGCTCGGGTTTGCCACCGTGTTTGTGGCGCTTGGCGCTTCCGCCTCGCTGATTGGAAAAGCCGTCACCGCCCATTTCGAAACGCTCGGAATGATCGCCGGTGTGGTCATCACGGTCCTTGGTTTACATTTTCTCGGCATATTCAGGATCGGCTTCCTGTTTCGCGAAGCCCGTTTTCAGACAGCGCGGAGGCGGGCTGGCTATTTTGGCGCTTACGTCGTGGGACTCGCGTTTGCCTTTGGCTGGACCCCGTGCGTGGGGCCGGTGCTTGCAGCGATCCTCATCGTCGCCGGCGTCGAGGAATCGGCGGTGCGGGGAGCGACATTGCTCGGTTTCTACGCGCTGGGAATCGGGATTCCCTTCCTGCTTGCAGCGCTGTTTTCCGGCCGCTTCATTCGATTGATGACGCGGATGCGCGGCCATATGAACCTTATCGAGAAGGTGATTGGCTCCGGCCTTGTGCTCACCGGCGTTCTGTTTTTGACTGGGGCGATGCCGCGCATCGCCGGCTGGCTGCTGCAGACATTCCCCGCTTTCGGATTGATCGGTTGAAATGGATTGTGAAGGGAGGCTTCCTTGTCGACGCCAAAATGCACTCTGTCGCGAAGACACGCAATCGTAGCACTTGGTTTTGGCATGCTCGGCCCTGGCACCGCGCCGGCTCATGCAAGGGCTAAGCTTGGCGATGATGGGCTCTATCAGATGGACTGGTATCTGCAGAGTTTCCTCGATCTCTCCGAAGATCTCGCAGGTGCCACAGGGAACGGCAAGCGCTTCGCGATCATGTGGGGACTCAGGGGATGCCCTTCCTGCAAGAAGATGCACGAGATCCATCTGATGGATCCGAAGATCGAAAGTTACATCCGCGACAATTTCGAGGTCCTTCATCTCAACCACATCGGATCACGCGCCGTGACGGACTTCGATGGACGCAAGTTGAGCGAAAAGGCGCTTGGCGAAGCGTACGGAATTCGCTTCACGCCGACGATTCAGTTTTTCGCCGAGAAGACGACCGGTCTCTCCGCCCCGAGCGGGCAGGCGCGAGAAGTCACCCGCATGCCCGGATTGCTCGAGCCTCCGGAGTTTCTCGCCATGTTTCGCTACGTGCGGGAGAAGGGTTACGACACTTTGCCGTTCCCTGACTGGCTCAAGAAGCAGGCCTGAGCAAAGCCACCGGCGGCGTGGCGATTCTAGAAATCCAGTTTGTCACGGATCGCGTCTATTCCGGCCTTGGCGCAGGCATCGTCGGCGTCGCCTCCTGGGGCGCCTGAAACGCCGATGGCGCCGACCATCGACCCTCCACCTTCGATGACCATGCCGCCGCCAATGATGACGGCGCCCGGCAGATTACGCAGGCCGGCTTGCGGCATTCCCGGCTGGCTGATCGCCATCAGCGCGCTCGTGTCGGTGCGGAAGGATGCCGCGGTCCAGGCCTTGCCGGCGGCCGTCGCGGGGGTATGCGCGCCGGCAAAGCGGTCGCGCAGCATGACCTGGCTCACGCCAAAGCGATCGACGACCGCCACCGCCACCTGATATCCGCGCTTGCGGCATTCGGCCAGTGCGGCACGGGCGGAATCGAGCGCAATCTCCGGGCTCAACAGTTTGTAGGTGACAAGCGACTCCTGCGCGAGGCCGGGAAGCGCTGTCAGCGCGACGATGGCCGATGCCAGCAACAAGCTACGAAACGCCATGGTGCATTCTCCTTCATGCGCCGCCGCATGCCTGAACAGGTCATCGGTCCGGTTGCGGCTATTTGTTGACCGGGGATTCCGGATCGAACAGGAATGCGACGAGATCCGTGATCTGCTTTGCTGTCAGGAACTTGTTCGCGCCGAAACGCGGCATGTTGGAACATGCCACGACGGCCTGTGAATTGAAGATTTTGGTGAAAGCCTGCTTGGCTTCTGCCGGGTCATATTTGCGCTCCTTGCCGTATGAGGTGAGGCTCGGGCCGAGCGTGCCGTAGCTGACCTCCTTGAGTTCCATCTGGTGGCAGGCATAGCAGTTGCCGCCGCTCACGGTTTTTTCGTCGTCGGAAAACTGTCCGCCGCGACCGTTGTTGGCGATCTTGGCGCCTTCCTTCCAGTCGCCGAGCAATTTCCCATCCGATGGAAATACAACCTTGGCCAGCTCGCGCGTGACGATTTTGTCGGCTTCAGCGGACGGCACGTCGTTGCGGTAGTTATTGCAAGTCTTCAGGGTTTCGTCAGGTTCAATTCGTGCCTGCCATTCGGGCGGTGCCTTTCCGAAGGTCGACTTCAGATAGGCATCGATCACCGCGGGATCGGCCTGCTTGACGACGGCTTGCTTGGGCGCGGTTTGCGCAGTTGCCGTCAGCGGCACTGCGATCGTTCCGGCGGCGACAACGAGAACGAGCGCAGCAGTTTTCAAGATCGCTTTCATGGCGCGCTCCCTCAGCGTTTGATCGACGGTACGTTGATTTCACCGCCGAGCGCCTGCTTGTTCAGGAAAACGGTCAGCGCGGTGAGGCTATCGGAAGCATATTCCGGCACTGGCCAGCGTTGCTGACGGTAGCAGTCCCAAAGCCGATGCTGCATCGTGCGCAGGGCGCCTTGCGACACCCGGTAGGTCGGCCATGATCCCATGGTCTCTTGAGGCTGTTTGCCGGCGTTCGACAAGTTCGGCAAACCTTGCAGTCGAATCCGCTTTCCTTCATCGGCGTGACAGGTCGCGCAGGCAAAATCCATCACGCCACCACGCCTGTGGAACAAGGCCTCGCCGACGGCAGCCATTTCCTTTTCTTTGGGATGGCTGAGTTGCACGTCTATCTTCATGCCGTTTGATTTGTTGGCGATATAGGCGACCAGATCCTCCATGTCGGAGGCGCGGCCCGGTCCTGAAAATCGTCGGGCGATCACATCCTTGGTGTCGAGGCCCTGGACGTTCTGCATGCACCATAGCAGCCGCTGTTCAAGGTCCATGACCTTGTCGGCATCCTTGAAAAACCGGGGAAGCTTCGCGTAGGCGCCCTCGAGCTTTCCCGCGCCGAGACCGAGATCGCATCCTTCAAGGGACACATTCTTGCTGCCGCGCTTCTCACCCCACAGGACTTCTCCGCGATCGACCGCGAGAAATCCCGGATTGGACATGGGGTCGGAAATCATCGCGCGATAACGCTCGATTTCCTTCTCACTCGCGTCCTGTGCACGAGCATTGAAAGAAATTGTGCACAGCACAATAGCCGTTAGCACGGAACCGATTGCGGCTCGTCTCATTCCTCATCCTCCCATCCGACGACCGTCTTATGCGGTCCTCAGGGCCCTTCAACGGGCCAAGCATCTTTACATTCAAAAAAAACAATATAATGATATTTGGAGATTATGATAGATCAAAGCTGGAATCGTCAAGAGATTTCATCGTCTAGGGATGCACCAAAGAGATCCCGCGGGAGGATACCCAAATGGTTTGGAATTCGGTTGAAACGACTCGCCGCGAAGCGCTCGCGCTCGCATCCATCTTCGGGTTTGCGGTGTTACTCGCTCCGAAGATGTCCTTTGCGGACGAGCAGACCGTCGCCGCGGAAATCAAGAAGCTTTACGGAGACAAGAAATTCGAGAGCGGCAAGATCAAGCTCGATGTGCCCGAGATCGCGGAAAACGGTCTCGTGGTGCCGGTCAACGTGGAGGTCGAAAGCCCGATGACCGATGCGGATTACGTCAAGGCAGTGCATGTCTTTGCCGACGGCAATCCGCTGCCGGGTATCGTCAGTTACAGGTTCTCGCCTGCTTGCGGCAAGGCTTCCGCGTCGACGCGTATGCGGCTGGCGCAAACCCAGAACATCATTTGCATCGCGGAAATGTCGAACGGCAATCTCCATATGGCGAAGGCCAATGTGAAGGTGACCATTGGCGGCTGCGGCGGCTGATCGGTCATCCTCGAGGAAATCGAATTTACAGGAATTCATCATGTCCACAAAGCCAACCCCGCGTGTTCGCGTTCCGGCCCAGGTCAAGCCGGGCGAAATCTTCGAAATCAAGACCCTGATCTCGCACGAGATGGAATCGGGTCAGCGCAAGGATTCCGCCGGAAAGATCATCCCGCGCAAGATCATCAACAAATTTGTTGCGGAATTCAACGGCAAGACGGTCTTCGAAGCCGACTGGAATCCTGCGATTTCGGCGAATCCCTATCAGTCGTTTTTCTACAAGGCTGCCGAAAGCGGTGAGTTCACCTTCACCTGGAAGGACGATGACGGTTCGAACTACGTCTCCAAGAACAAGCTGACCGTCGCGGCGTGATCCGCTGGCGCGATCTGAAGTGCGCCTGCATTGAAGGAGGCCAATGGAGCCTCCTAATTCTCTGGGCCCAATTATAGGCAAGTAAGGGTGGATCGATGATATCGAGGCGGGAATTCCTGCAGGCGACGTCGGCTGCGTCGGCATTGCTGGTCGGCAGCGGGCTCGGCGATCTCGGAAGAGTAGCTGCCCAGCAGCGGCTGTCGCAGGCCGACATCACGCGCTTCGACCCGTTGGGGACCGTCACGATTTTGCATGTGACGGATATCCACGCCCAATTGATGCCGCTGCATTTCCGCGAGCCGTCCATCAATCTCGGCGCCGGTGAGGCAAAGGGACTTCCGCCGCATATTTCCGATGCCGAGTTCCGCAAGTACTTCAAGATCGAAACCGGTTCGGCTGACGCCTTCGCTCTGACGTCAGACGATTTTGTATCGCTGGCCCGGAACTATGGCCGCATGGGCGGCATGGACCGCATCGCTGCACTGATCGGCGCCGTGCGAGCCGAACGCGGCGCAGACAAGGTACTGTTGCTCGACGGCGGCGACACCTGGCAGGGAAGCTGGACTTCATTGCAGACCAAAGCCCAGGACATGGTTGACATCATGTCGGCGCTGAAGGTCGATGCCATGGTCGGCCATTGGGAGTTCACCTACGGCGCCGACCGCGTCAAGGAAATCGCCGACAAGGCGCCGTTCGCATTTCTGGCCCAGAACATCCGCGACAATGAGTGGCAGGAGCCCGTCTTCGAGGGTCGCAAGATGTTCGAGCGGGGCGGCGCAAGGATCGCCGTGATCGGCCAGGCATTGCCGCGCACCGCCGTTGCCAATCCGCGCTGGATGTTCCCGAAGTGGGAATTCGGCATTCGCGAAGAGGATATGCAAAAGCAGGTCAACGAGGCGCGGGCCGACGGGGCTTCCATCGTCGTCCTTCTTTCGCATAACGGCTTCGACGTCGATCGCAAGCTCGCCAGTCGCGTCAAAGGAATCGACGTCATATTGACCGCGCATACGCATGACGCGATGCCCGGCCTCATTCGCGTCGGCGATACCGTTCTGGTTGCCTCCGGTTCGCACGGCAAGTTTGTCTCGCGTCTCGATATCGAGGTGAAGGACAGGAAGGTTGCCGGCGTCCGTTTCAAGCTGATGCCTGTTTTTGCCGACGCCATCGCGCCTGATCCGGCGATGACCGCGCTGGTCGAGAAGGTGAGGGCGCCCTTTGCCAAGGATCTTGCGCGCACGATCGGCAAGACCGATTCCTTGCTCTACCGCCGTGGCAACTTCAACGGCACCTTCGATGATCTGATCTGCAACGCCATGCTCGCCGAACGCGACGTCGAAATTGCACTGTCGCCCGGCTTCCGGTGGGGCGGTACGTTGCTTCCGGGAGACACGATCACCTGGGAGCACGTGACCAACGCGACGGCGATCACCTATCCGAACTGCTACCGTAACCAGATGACCGGCGGCCAGCTGAAAGAAATTCTGGAAGACATCGCCGATAACATCTTCCACCCCGATCCATATTTCCAGGGCGGCGGCGACATGGTCCGGATCGGCGGGATGGGCTATGCAATCGACATCTCCAAACCCGCAGGCTCGCGCATCTCCAAACTCACTCATCTGAAATCGGGCAAGCCGATCGAAGAATCGAAGACCTATACTGTCGCAGGCTGGGCAAGCATCAACGAAAACACCCAAGGCCCCCCGATCTGGGATGTCGTCGCGGCCCACGTTTCAAAACTGGGCTCGGTAAAAATCGAGCCGAACACGGCAGTCAAGGTCACGGGGATCTGAAACCCGCAATGATGGTGCCGTGTTGCGCTCAACATATTCACGTATTGGGATAAATGGAGAGAAGGGGTGCCCGCATGAGTGACAAGCCTGCAGCGGCTATTCTCAATCGCCGTCGATTTCTCGGAGCCGCGGGGCTCGCGGGCACGGGCGCGGCTCTTTCCGGGCTATCGGCCTTCGCCGGCGAGGGCGGCAAACCCGATCCCTTGATCACGGAAGTCCAGGACTGGAATCGCTATCTTGGCGACGGGGTTCAATCGCGGCCATACGGCTCTCCGTCGAAGTTCGAAAAGGATGTGGTGCGGCGCGACGTCGCCTGGCTGACGGCCTCACCGGAATCGTCGGTGAACTTCACGCCGCTTCATCGGCTGGACGGAATCATCACGCCGTCCGGACTTTGCTTCGAGCGCCATCACGGCGGCGTTGCCGAGATCAATCCGGCCGACCACCGGGTGATGATCAACGGGCTCGTCGACAAGCCGCTTGTCTTCACCATGGAAGATATCAGGCGCATGCCGCGGGTGAACAAGGTCCATTTTCTCGAATGCGCGGCGAATTCCGGCATGGAGTGGCGTGGTGCGCAGCTCAACGGCTGTCAGTTCACGCACGGCATGATCCACAACGTCATGTACACCGGCGTGCCGCTGAAGGTCTTGCTGGATGAAGCCGGACTGAAGCCGAATGCCAAATGGCTGATGCTTGAAGGCGCGGATGCCGCCGGAATGAATCGATCGCTGCCGATCGAGAAGGCGCTGAACGATGTCTTGATTGCCTTTGCAATGAACGGGGAAGCACTGCGGCCGGAGCAAGGCTATCCCCTGCGGGCGGTGATTCCGGGCTGGGAAGGCAATCTCTGGGTCAAATGGCTGCGCCGGATCGAGGCCGGCGACCAGCCCTGGCAGACCCGCGAAGAAACGTCGAAATATACCGACCTGCTGGCCGACGGCCGCTCGCGCAGACACACATTCGTCATGGACGCGAAATCGGTGGTGACGAACCCGTCGCCACAGGCGCCGCTCAAATACAAGGGCCGCAACGTCCTGACCGGCGTCGCCTGGTCCGGCCGCGGAACGATCAAGCGGGTCGATGTGACTCTCGACGGCGGCCGCAACTGGCAGTCCGCGCGTATCGATGGCCCGGTACTCGACAAATCGCTGGTGCGTTTCTACGTCGACCTCGACTGGAATGGGCAGGAGATGATGATCCAGTCGCGCGCCATTGATTCGACCGGCTACGTCCAGCCGACAAAGGAAGAGCTGCGCAAGGTCAGGGGCGTCAATTCAATCTATCACAACAACGGCATTCAGACCTGGCTGGTGCGCGCGGGCGGGGAGGCCGAAAATGTCGAGATTGGCTAAATTCCTGTTCGCGGCGGTCCTTGGCGGGAGCCTGGCCACGACGCCGATCGTTGAAGTTTCGGCGCAACAGGTCGCCGCAAAGTCCGCCAAGACCGGTCTCGGCCGCCCGGCCTTGCCGGAGGAAGTCAAGGCCTGGGATACCGACGTTCGGCCTGACGGGAAGGGCCTTCCTGTCGGAAAGGGCACGGCGAAACAGGGCGACGGGTTGTTTCAGGAGAAATGCGCGTCCTGCCACGGCGAGTTCGGCCAGGGCGTCGGTCGATACCCCGTGATCGCCGGAGGAATCGGCACGCTGAAGGCCGACCGGCCGGACAAGACCGTCGGCTCGTTTTGGCCGGACGCGTCCACGGTATTCGACTACATCAAGCGCGCGATGCCATTCGGTAATGCGCAGTCCTTGACGGACGACGAGACCTACGCGTTGACTGCCTATATCCTCAATATGAACGACGTCATCAAGGACGAGAACTTCGAGCTCAACGAGAAGAATTTTGCATCTGTCAAAATGCCGAATGCGAATGCATTCTATGGGGATGATCGCGAAACCGCTGAAAAGCACTTCTGGAAGAAGGATCCTTGCATGAAGGACTGCCGCGCGGCGCCGAAAGTGATCGGCCGGGCTGTTTCGGTGGATGTCACGCCTGACAGCAAAGCCGGGCCGAAGGTGGACTAATGGCTTTGTCACGCCTTTCAGCAATGTCGGTCGGTTTGTTGTTGGCAAGCGCATCCACTGGCGCTGTTGCCAGAGATCGTGAACTTGGTGAGTACCTGTCGGCCGAGTGTGTGACCTGTCATCAGATATCGGGCCGTGAGACCGGTGCGGTGCCGCGGATCACCGGCTGGCCTGACGATCACTTTGTTGCGGTTATGAATGCGTACAAGGACAAACACCGGGACAATCCTATCATGCAAACAATTGCCGGCCGGCTGGCGCCAGATGAGATCGTAGCACTCGCCGCCTATTTTGGCGCGGTGTCGTCGCAATCCGTCGCGAAATGATGCTCGTGGAATGGTCAATTTGTCTGGCCAACCCCGGCACGTGGCGATGAAAAGAGCTTCGGGTGAAGGTGAGTGAAACTCGCCAACAAGAAGACGACAACGCTTGGATCTAAAGTCGAAAAGTCAAAACAAACGGGAGGGACCGATGGACTTCAATCGAAGGCAATTGCTGACGGGAACTGCCGCGCTCGCTGGCACGATGATGCTGGGTTCACCTGCGCTTCTCGCGCAAGCCAAGCCGAGGGTCGTTGTGATCGGCGGCGGCGCGGGCGGCGCGACCGCCGCGAAATACATTGCCAAGGATAGTGCGGGCGCCATTGCGGTGACCCTGGTCGAACCCAATGTCAACTATCAGACCTGCTTTCATAGCAACCTGTATCTTGGCGGACTCCGGGACTACGCCTCCATCACCCACGAATACACCGCATTGGCCAAGAACAACGGAATTGAACTGGTGCGCGACCGCGCCACGATGATCGACCGCGACAAGAAGGAAGTGGTTCTCGCCGGTGGTCACCGACTGCCGTATGACCGCCTCGTGGTGTCTCCGGGCATCGATCTGAAGTACGATTCCGTTCCGGGATGGTCTCAGGCGGCTGAAGAAGCGATGCCGCATGCCTGGAAGCCGGGTGCCCAGACACTCTTGCTGCGCAAGCGCCTCGATGCCGTCCCGAATGGCGGCGTGGTCGTGATGATTGCCCCGCCGAATCCCTATCGCTGCCCGCCCGGACCCTATGAACGTGTCTCGATGATGGCGCATGCGTTGAAGGCGGCCGGCAAGGACCGCTGCAGGATTTTTGTCATCGATCCGAAGGAATCCTTTTCCAAGCAGGCCCTGTTTCAGGAGGGATGGGAGAGGCATTACAAGGGCATGGTCGAATGGCTCGGCCCTAAGGTCCATGACGGCGTTAAATCGGTGGATCCCGCCAGCGGAACCGTCGTGACTGGCTTCGAGACCTACAAGAATGCCGCATTGGTCAATGTCATCCCGGCGCAAATGGCCGGGGCGATCGCGCGGGATTCGTCGCTGGCAAATGCAAGCGGGTTCTGCGCGATCGATCCCACCAGCATGAAGTCCGCGGTCGATGCCAATGTCTATGTGCTCGGTGATGCCTGTATCGCGGGCGACATGCCGAAGTCGGCTTTCTCGGCCAACAGCCAGGCCAAGGTCGCGGCCATGATGATCAGGGGCGAGCTTGTCGCGGCGCGGACTTTCCCGGCCCGCTACGCCAATACCTGCTGGAGCATGATCGAAACCGACGATTGCGTGAAAGTCGGGGGCGCCTACGAAGCCAAGGATGGCAAGATCACCGCATCCTCGACCTTCGTTTCGAAGACCGGGGAAACAGCAGAGCTGCGCAAACAACAGGAAGCCGAGAATATGGGATGGTATGCGGGAATCACGGCCGACATGCTGGGGTGACCCACCCCCCTGATGTTATCGCTGGGCTGAATCCGTTACAGCGGATTCAACTCGCCGTGGCGGTTGCAACGAAGCTAATGCATTTTGAGGTCGAAGAGAAGGCTCGTTCGCGCGTTCTTGATGGCCGTCTCCTTTACGACGAGGAAGGCCGCTCTTGCGAGAGATCAATGACGGCGCGGCCTCGGTCAACCAGGGTTTCCCCCGAGTGCCGGTACCGCGGATTGCGTGATTCCGGGATCGCCGCAGGGGACGGACTGCCTTGAATCTGGAATCGTTGATGGAGCTTGTCGGCGAAACCGCGGTCCTTGCCGCGGGTGGGTTGCTCATCGGAATGTTGTTTGGCGCCTTTGCGCAGTTGAGCAAATTCTGCTTGCGCTCCGCAGTGATCGAGTTTTCCGGCGGCTTTCTAGGATCGAAGGTTGCCATCTGGTTGTTGGCGTTTTCGACAGCGGTCGCGGCGACCCAGGCCTCCATTGGCATGGGTCTGCTTGACGTTGGCGGGGTCCGTCAGCTTGCCGCGCGCGGCAGTCTTTCCGGCAGCCTTATCGGAGGTCTGCTGTTCGGTGCCGGAATGATTCTGGCGCGGGGTTGCGCGAGCCGGCTGTTGGTCTTGTCGGCGACGGGAAACCTGCGCGCGCTGGTATCCGGACTGGTGCTGACCGTTGTGGCGCAGGCCTCGTTGAGGGGAGCCCTGTCACCTGCCAGGGAAATACTCTCGGAATTGTGGACAGTCGAGGGTGGGGCATCGCGCAACCTTTTATCGCTGCTGAATGCGGGACCGGTGGCGGGGGCGGTTCTCGGTGCATTGGGGCTGGGTTGGGCCCTCTGGCTGGCGCGGCGCGCTGGCATCGGCATTCTCGTTGCAGCAAGCGCGATTGGAGTCGGGCTGACGATCGCCGCGGGCTGGCTATTCACGTTCCGCACATCCCAGGTGTCGTTTTCCGGGCCCCAGGTCAAGAGCATCAGTTTCACGGGACCATCGGCCGATACGCTGATGGGCCTGATCAATTCACCTTCCATGCCGTTGGGTTTTGACGCCGGCCTGGTGCCAGGCGTCTTTGTTGGTTCAATGCTTGCGGCCTTGATCGTGCGCGAATGGAAGTTGCAGGGATTTCACGACGGCCCAAGTATGGGGCGCTACTTTATTGGTGCGTCACTGATGGGCTTTGGCGGCATGCTCGCCGGAGGATGTGCCGTTGGAGCGGGAGTCACAGGAGGGGCGATCTTTGCCTTGACAGCATGGATCGCACTGGCCGCCATGTGGGCGGGAGCGATTGTGACGCACTACGTTGTTGATGGGAATGCCGCAAATCCAGCCTTGCCTCTCCTGTGCACGTCCGTCCAAGGGATATCGCAGCAGCCAGGCTCGACAGAGTCGATCATTTCAAATCGTGGAGCTATCGCCAAATTTTGGTGACGGCCGGGCCGGTCAGGCGGCGGCGGTTATGGGCTGACGGTCAGCCGGTTTGGCGATGACCTCGATCCCGTTGG
>JAYSPJ010000060.1:0-2754 GCA_043722155.1 Bradyrhizobium sp. | reverse complement strand
GGTCACCGCCAAACCTAGCAAAAAGCCAAGTCTCTGGAAACGATGAAATTGTCGCGGGGTGGAGCAGCCCGGTAGCTCGTCAGGCTCATAACCTGAAGGCCGCAGGTTCAAATCCTGCCCCCGCAACCAAAAAAACAAAACATATCAGATACTTAGAACCCGACTTAAACAGTCGGGTTTTGGCTGGTCTAAAACACATCAACGCCACATCAACGTTTGGAGAGTCGCGCTACAAAAGTAGTGCGAAATCAATCGCCTCCCGAGATTTCCAGTTCTGCGGCCATCGAACATTTGAGTCTGGCCCGACCGAAATTCTTGTGGCAGCATCGCGCCATGATCGAGTTCTGCACTCTTCATGATGAGCATCCTGACCTGGCAGGTTCGCCGCTGTTGCGGGCTGCGCTGCTGACGCTTCGGTACGCGCAGGAGCGCGGTGCGATCGGTCTGACCAAGACCATGGCATCCAAGCGCGTCTTTGTGCATTGGGCCGTCGAGCATTTTGACTGGCCCGGAAAAAGCCCTGAAGAAATGTTCCGCTACAGCAAGGTCATCAATGAATACTAATTCCCGCCGCTCGAGATCTTGCACCAACTTCTGATCACCCTGCGCCTGGGGCGCCACTTCAAGGGAGAATTCCGTCTGACCAAACGTGGGGCAGAGCTCGCGGACGCGCCAGCGCGGTTGTTTGCGGAACTCATCCTCTTCTTCGTTCTCAGGATCGACCCCTCCTCTTACGCCCGCTTCGAAGATCGCCCCTTCGGTAAATGGGATGTGTGGATGAATGTCATCAACGTCGAGGCGGACCACGGCACCAGCGAGCGGTCGCTGTTTGCGGCGTTTTACGGCGAGGAGCATGATAGGGACAATGCCGGATGGCGCGAAATGGTCGCGTTCTCGTCGTGCGTGCTGCGCCCGCTGGAATGGGCGGGATTGCTTGTCGAGACGCGTGAAGTTGCGCGACGGCAAGCATGTGCGCCACCTCTTCAAAACGCCGCTCTGGCGCAGTGCGCTGAAGCTGGACACGGATGGCGCGCGCCCCCCCCTTGGTGCTGTCTGCAGGTGCTGACAACCCGAGCACCGCACCAACGAAAAAAGATTTGACACGACTCAAACTAATCGATTAGTCAAGCGGGATACCTAATCGATTAGGTACGTGCCGGCTGGTCGGCACACGGGGGAGTTGAGGTGGTGAAGCGCAAGCTCACGTTGCAGGACATCAGCCGGGCAAGCGGGCTTTCGACTTTTGCCGTTTCACGTGCGCTGAACGGTGGGGTTGGCGTTTCCGAGGATAGTCGTGCCCTAGTCAAGAAAATTGCTAAGGACATGGGTTATGTTTCTAACCGCGCGGCGCAGGGTTTGCGGGGCGGAGGCAGCGGGCAAATCGCATTGATCACCGCTGGTGCGGCGAATGCCTACTACCTCGATCTGATGACCGGCATTCAACAGACGACCCATGCACTCGGGCATGAAGTCGTGCTGATGGATATAGCATTAAATGGTGCTTACGACCCGGAGCTCGAGGATCGGGTGATCCAACGCCTTCTGGAGGCACGTATGGCGGGGGTCATCTCAACCTTGACGCTGAAGGATGCAAGCATCGCGCAACTGTCGGCTTGGGACATTCCGCTGGTATTTGTCGACTCGGCACCCCCGCTGACCGCAGCCCATCTGCCCAGCGTCACATCGGACAATTATGCCGCGAGCCTTCTGGTCGGGCAGCATCTGGCAGAGCATGGCCTGCGGGACTGGCTGTTTCTGGTTTACCCTGAACGCTGGTCGTCGCGATTGGAGCGTGAACGCGGATTGCGCGACGCGGCGGCAAAGTTCGGAGCGGCTTTGACCGTCCTGGAGTCTGACAACGATGCCGCGTCGGCGTTTCGGACATTGTCGGCCCATCTCCACGTTCGCAATGGTCTGCCCGAGGTTTTGATCGCGGGTAACAATCCGCTGCTGTTGGGTGCGCTTAACCTCATGCGCGCCCAAGGCCTAACCGTGCCGGAAGACATGGCACTTGTCAGCTATGACGAGTTTGCCTGGGCGTCGCTGCTGAACCCGCCGCTGACCGTTCTCGACGAAAAGTCGGAAGAGATCGGAAGGCTGGCGGCCAAGACACTGATCTCGATCATCGATGAACAAAGCGAGGCGAAACGGCGCGGCGAAAGTGGCGCGCCTAACTATGGGCCACAGCACAAGTTGCAGGTGCCGGTCGATCTGCTGATCCGCCGGTCTTGTGGCTGCCCGCCCCGACAGGGGTGAAGCGGTGGCCCACTACGCGGAAGGACCGAGCCAACGCATCGGCACGGAATGAAGGAATCTTGCCTGACCGCAATGGGCGGCAGGTTTAGTGAAAGCGGAGGAAGCTATGAGAATTGCAAGTTTTAACAAATATACCAGTGTGATAGCACTGGTTTCCGGGCTTGGTCTAGTGGCGCTGCCAGCAGCGGCGCAGACAACGCCCCACAAGATCGAGTCGATCGGTCTGATGGTTCAGGACATGTCCAACCCGTTCTTCTCTGCGATGGACAAGGGTGCCAAGGATGCAGCAGCAGCCATCGGCGCGACAGTTAACACCCAGGACGCGCAACTGGACCTGTCGGCCCAGCACAACCAGATCGACGCCTTCATCCAGCAGGGTGTAGATTTGATCGTGGTATCGGCCGTCGATGGCCAAGGCATCGCGCCCGCGATTGCCAAGGCCAAAGAAGCTGGCATCATCGTGATTGCCGTCGACACGCCCGCCGAGGGCGCGGATGC
>JAYSPJ010000059.1:0-7272 GCA_043722155.1 Bradyrhizobium sp. | reverse complement strand
ACCGAGCGCGCCTTGCCGATCAGCCGCGGCAACAGCCAGGTCGAGCCGCAATCCGGCACCAGGCCGATGCGTCGGAAGGCCTGCAGGAAATACGACGAGCGCGCGCACAGGATCATGTCGCCCATCAGCGCGAAGCTCATGCCGGCGCCGGCCGCCGGACCGTTGACGGAGGTGACGATCGGGCAATGCAGGTTGCGCAGCCGGCGCAGGAACGGATGGAAGCCGGTTTCGAGCGAGGCGCCCGCGTTGCTCTTGCCGGGCTTCTGGTTGTTGCGGCCCTGCAGGTTGGCGCCGGTGCAGAAGGCGCGCCCCGCCCCCGTCAGCACCACGCAGCGAACTTCGGCTTTTTTCTCTTCAATGGTGTCGAGCGCCTCGGCAAGGCCACCCAGCATGTCCATCGACACCGCGTTCATCACCTCCTGGTGGTCCAGCTTCAGGATGGCAACCGGACCGTCGATATCCAGCGTGACGTGCTTGAACTGCATCTGTTTCCTCGTGAGTTGCGACCGGCGTTATTTCGCCCTGCGGTACAAAGGGTTTTGATCTGGAAGCCATATTTGATTTTCCTGATGGCCTTGTCCATGGTTGGACCGGAACATCTGCCCGCCATCGGACGCACATCTAAAGTGCGCCGATCCAAATGGAAACACCCGAGAGGAAACTCCCAAAGGAAACCACATGAGCATTTTCGACCTCAGCGGCCGCGTCGCCGTCATCACCGGGGGCAACGGCGGCATCGGGCTCGGCATCGCGCAGGCGCTCTCCGCCGCCGGCTGCAACGTCTCGATCTGGGGGCGCAACGCCGACAAGAACAGGGCCGCGGCGGCAACGATGGCGGGAGCCAAGGGCAAGACCGACACCCGCACCTGCGACGTCAGCGATTCCGCTTCCGTCAAGGCGGCGATGGCCGCCACGCTGGACACCTTCGGCCGCGTCGACGGCTGTTTTGCCAACGCCGGCATCGGCGGCGGCGGACGGCGCGCCTTCATCGACCGCACCGAAGAGGAATGGCGCACCATGTTCGCCACCAATCTCGATGGCGTATTCCACGTATTCCAGGCCGCGGCGCGGCACATGACCGAACGTGCCGCCTCAGGCGATCCGTTCGGCCGTCTGGTCGCGACTTCGAGCCTGGCATCGATCTTCGGCACCGCGCGCAACGAGCACTACGCCGCGACCAAGGCCGCCATCAATGCGCTCTGCCGCGCGCTCGCGGTCGAGCTGGCGCGCCAGGGCGTCACCGCCAACGCCATCCTGCCCGGCTGGATCAAGAGCGACATGACGGCGGGTATCATGGCCAATGAAAAATTCGTCGCCAACGTCATGCCGCGAATTCCGGTGCGGCGGTTCGGCGAGCCCGCGGATTTCGGCGGCATCGCCGTCTATCTGATGAGCCGGGCGTCGTCCTATCACACCGCCGATTGCTTTGTGATCGACGGCGGCTATACAGCGTTCTGACACGACAAGAGAAGCAAGGCACGAAGCGGCTTCAGCCGTTCGGCGAACATGGGAAGGAAATACAAGATGTTTTCGCACGTGATGATCGGAACCAACGACCTGGAGAAAGCCCAGTCGTTCTATGACGCATTGCTCGGCACGCTCGGCGTTCCCCCCGGCAGAGTGGACCGCCATCGCATTTTCTACCGAACCAAGACCGGCGTCTTTGGGGTGTCGAAGCCGATCGACGGCAAGCCCGCGGTCGCGGCCAATGGCGGAACCATCGGTTTTGCCGCCAGCTCGCCCGAGCAAGCCGACGCCTGGCATGCGGCCGGCATCGCCAATGGCGGAACGAGCTGCGAAGATCCGCCCGGCGTGCGCGAAGGCGCCGCGGGGAAACTCTATCTCGCCTATCTGCGCGATCCCGACGGCAACAAGATCTGCGCCATGCACCGCATGGCCTGACCTGCCGCGGTCGAACATTGTTTGAAACGGCAATAATTCGACGCCGGTGACCAAATAGCGCCAGACTTCGGCCTGGCGCGGCTGTAAAGTTGCCATCCTGGGAGGATCAAGAACATGAACAAGAACGTCAGCGTGCCCACGAGCTATGCCATGGATCCCGGCGACGAGTTGAACGACCTGCGCATGTCCGAAAAGGCGCGGCCGCTGTTCGACCATGTCAACAAGTTCATCCGGGAAACCGTCGAACCGATGTCAGTCGAGTTTTACCGGCTTGGCGAGAAGAAAGCGGATCGCTGGGGCTTTGCGCCCGGCCAGCTCGACGTGCTGCAGAAAGCCAAGGACAAGGCCAAGGCCGAGGGGCTCTGGAACTTCTTCCTGCCTGACGCGGAGACCGGCGAAGGCCTCAGCAATCTCGATTATGCCTATATCGCGGCCGAACTCGGCAAGAACCCGCTGGCGTCCGAGTCGATGAACTGCTCGGCGCCCGACACCGGCAACATGGAAGTGCTGGAACGCGTCGGCACCCGCGAGCAGAAGGAGAAGTGGCTGAAGCCGCTGCTCGCCGGCGAGATCCGTTCCGCCTACGCGATGACCGAACCGAACGTGGCGTCGTCCGACGCCAAGAACATTTCGACCACCGCAAAACTGGTCGGCGACGAATGGGTCATCAACGGCGAAAAATACTACATTTCCGGCGCCGGCGATCCGCGCTGCAAGATCATGATCGTGATGGTCAAGACCAATCCCGACGCACCGCCGAAGAACCAGCAGTCGCAGATCCTGGTGCCGAAGGACACGCCCGGCGTGGAGATCCTCGGCCCGATGACCGTGTTCGGCCACGATCACGCCCCGCGCGGCCACATGCACATCCGCTTCGACAATGTGCGGGTGCCCAAGGCGAACATGCTGCTCGGCGAAGGCCGCGGCTTCGAAATCTCCCAGGTCCGTCTCGGTCCAGGCCGCATCCACCACTGCATGCGCACCATCGGCAAGGCGGAGAAGGCGCTCGACCTCATGGTCAAGCGCGGCCTGACCCGCGAAGCCTTCGGCAAGAAGCTGGTGCAGCTCGGCGGCAATCTGCAGATCATCGCGCAGGCGCGCTGCGAGATCGAAGCAATGCGGCTGATGGTGCTGAAAGCTGCCAAGGCGATGGATGTGCTCGGTAACAAGGAGGCGCGGGTCTGGGTCAGCATGGTGAAGGCCATGGTGCCCGAGCGCACCTGCCGCATTATCGACCAGGCGATCCAGATGCACGGCGCCACCGGCATTTCGCAGTGGTCGCCGCTGTCCGAAATGTACACCGACGTGCGCCACCTCCGCTTCGCCGACGGCCCCGATGAAGTGCACTGGATGGTGGTGGGACGCCACGAATTGCAGCAGCACTGAGAACCTTCCGTCACGGCCGGGCCTGTCCCGGTCGTGACGCGGCTGTTCTCATCGCTACGCTGAAGCAGGCCGGTGCGCGCGGAGGAAGGAACGTATCTGGCGCACCGCCAGCGGAATCCGCTCCCTGGGCTCCTTCCACGGGAACATGCTCACTTCAGCGTTCGGCGCCAGCATCGCCGTCTCCATGGCGACGGCATAGGGATGGTGCGGGACATCATCCGGCAGGATCAGCACCGGCGTCTGGCAATGGCGCACGAAATCACGCGTCACGGTGAACACGAAGTCGTCGTTGGTGCGGTACATCCTGGTCAGGAATTCATCGATCTGTGCCATCGTGATCTCGGGCCGGCGTTTGACCAACTCCGGCCCCCAGACCGTCATATTGCCTTCATAGAATAGACCGCGCATGTCCGGACGCGATCCGCTGGGCTGCGCCAGCACGGCGGCGACGACGCGTTGCGGTGCGCGCTTCAGCAGATTCCAGATCAGGGGGCCGCCAATGCAGAAGCCCAGCACCATGAACTTGTCGATGCCGAGGTGATCCATCAGGCCGAGCTGGTCATCGGTATGGGAATCCCAGGGACGGTCGATCTCGAGCGGGCCGCTGGACTGACCGGCATTGGCGTTGCGCAGATCGAAAGCAATGCAGCGGTACTCGCTCTGGAATTCCGCCATGGCGTTGAAGGGCGGATAGCTGCCGGTGATGCCCGATATGCTCGAGTTCAATCCCCCGCCGGCGATCAGCAACAATGGAAAGCCGGACCCGGCTTCCTCGTAGTGGATGCGAACGGCACCTTTTTCGCAAATACCCATGGCATTTCCTCCCGCTCCAGTCTTCAAACGAATCGACAGCTACGGTGAAGGCAGCGACGCGCGGATCGAGGCGATCCGCCATGCGCCGTCTCGCTCCACCATGACGAACAGGATCGATCCCTCGACCGGCCTCGTCCCGGAGTCCGCGGGAACGCGAACGCCCGTCATGCGATAGGTTGCGTCCACCAATGCCACGTCGGGCTTCACCAGGCGGATCGCATCGATCTTCGTCGCGGTGATGGTGGCGTCGCGGTACGATGGCTGCTGCTTCTGCTCCGCGGACAGGGCGATGACCGCGTCGCGCCCGGCGGATTTCCTGCCGGTGGCGCTGACGACGTCGGCATCCTCGGTCAGCAGCTTGCGATAGCCCATCAGGTCGCCGGCGTTCCACGCCTCCCGGCGCGCCTGAAGCACATCCGCGATCGCCGCCTCCGCCGCCTTCCCGCCATCAGCCATCGCGGAAATGGCGGCAATCAAGACGCTGCCCGCTTGAGCGGCTCCGCCGCCGCCATCGCAAAACCCTCATAGCCCTTCGCCGCGACGTCGTTGCAGATCTGGCGGTAGAGGCCGACGCCGCCGATATAGGGCATGAAGATCTGCGGCTTGCCCGGGATATTGGCGCCCATGTACCATGAATTGGCCTGCGGATAGAGCGTGGTATGCGCGACCTCGTTGACGTGTGCCACCCACTTGTCCTCGGCGTCCTGCCTGGCTTCCATGGCGACGAGGCTGCGGTCGCGCATATAGGCGATGCAATCGGTGATCCAGTCGACGTGCTGCTCGATCGAGACGATCATGTTGCTGAGCACCGACGCGCTGCCGGGACCTGTGATGACGAACAAATTGGGGAAGCCCGCGCTCATCAGGCCGAGATAGGTCTTGGGACCTTCCGCCCATTTCTGATTGAGCGTCTGCCCGTTGCGGCCACGAATGTCGATTTTTGCGACTGAACCCGTCATCGCATCAAAACCGGTCGCCAGCACCAGCGCGTCGACTTCGATCTCCCTGGCCGAGGTGCGAACCGCGTGCGGCAGGATTTCCCGGATCGGATCGGATTTGATGTCGACCAGCGTCACGTTCGGGCGATTGAAGGTGGCAAAATAATCGGTATCGATGCAAATGCGCTTCGAGCCGATCGGATGATTGTTCGGCTGCAGCAGCTTTGCCGTTTGCGGGTCCTCGACGATTTCGGCGATCTTGTCGCGGACGAAACCGGCGGCGGTATCGTTGGCGGCCTTGTCGAGCGCGAGGTTGTTGTAGGCCGCCATGAAGGTGAGCCCGCCGCGGTTCCAGCGCGCTTCGTATTTGGCGCGGCGTTCGTTGTCGCCATCGTCAAGCGCGCCACGATCGGGTAGTTCGGTGTAGATGCCGTTGCGCGCCTCTTCGCGCGCAAAACGCCGGATTTCGGGGTAGTTCGAACGAAACGCCTGCCGCTCTTTCTCCGTCAACGCGGCGTTGCGCGCGGGTATGCTGAAATTCGCGGTGCGTTGAAAGACGGTGAGGTGCCTGGCCTGCCCGGCGATCACGGGCACCGCCTGTATTCCCGACGACCCCGTGCCTATCACCGCAACGCGCTGGCCGGTGAAATCGACGGGCTCATGCGGCCAGTGCCCGGTGTGATAGACCTTGCCCTTGAAGTCGGCGAGGCCCTTGATATCCGGCATCCGCGCGTTCGACAGGCAGCCGGTGGCGAGAACAACGTATTTGGCCGTGACCGTCTTGCCGTCGGAAGTGGCCACAGACCACGTATTGGCGTTTTCATCGAAGACGGCCCGGTCGACCCGGGTATCGAGCTGGATATCGCTGCGGAGATTAAAGCGATCGGCGACATGGTTGGCATATTTCAGAATCTCGGGCTGCGGCGCGTAGCGCTCGCTCCAGTTCCATTGCTGCTGCAGTTCGTCGTCGAATGAGTAGGAATACTGCATGCTCTCGACATCGCAGCGCGCCCCGGGATAGCGGTTCCAGTACCAGGTGCCGCCGACATCGCCGCCCTGCTCATAGACCCGCGCCGATAACCCCTGCCCGCGCAGCCGGTGCAGCATGTACATGCCGGCAAAACCCGCGCCGACCACGACGACGTCGTAAGCCGTAGCGACTGCGGGCTGGCCTTTACCTGACATGGATGGCGAGGCGGACATCACTTCGAACTCCCTTGGGATTTTCCTGTTGTTGCCGGGCAGCATTCTACCCGCGGCGCCAAAGTGCAAGGGACAAATCCGCCGTTCCGGGTTGCATATTTTGCCGCACGGAATGCATTGCCGCCGTGCAGCGGTTCTCCGCGTTTCAACCCAGGACCGGCCGAGGGAAACCCGCTTGGCTTCGGTGCCCCTGATGCGCTAGCGTCGCCGAGGCTTTCGCCATTCAACCAAAAACGAGCAGCGCCAAGAAGCTGCCGCAGGGAGTGAGCACGACGATGAAATCGCCGATCTGCGACATGCTGGGTATCGAATTTCCCCTGCTCGCCTTCAGCCATTGCCGCGACGTGGTTGCGGCGGTCAGCCGCGCCGGAGGTTTTGGCGTGCTCGGCGCCACCGCGCATTCGCCCGAGTCGATCGAGCAGGAACTGAAATGGATCGACGACCATGTTGACGGCAAACCTTACGGCCTCGACGTGCTGATTCCCGAGAATATCTCGACGGCGGGCGAGAAGGACGTCACCTGGAAAAGCCTGGAGGCGCGGATTTCGCCGGAGCATCGCGCCTTCACCAAAAATCTCTTGAAGAAATACGGTATCGAACTGACCACCACCAATGTCGCCGACAACCAGCCGCAACCGTTCGATGCGCAGCGCGCGATGGAATTGCTCGAAGTGTCCTTCAACCATCCGATCAAGCTGATCGCCAACGCGCTGGGGGTGCCGCCGAAGGCGATGATCGAAATGGGCAAGAAGCACGGCGTGCCGGTGGCGGCGCTGGTCGGCGCCAAGGAGCATGCGCTGCGCCAGGTCGCGGCCGGCGTCGATATTCTGGTGGTGCAGGGCACCGAGGCCGGCGGCCATTGCGGCGAGGTTTCCACCATGGTGCTGGTGCCCGAGGTCATCAAGGCCATCAAGCCGATCCGCGACGTGCCGGTATTGGCCGCCGGCGGCATCATGACCGGACGCCAGATGGCGGCGTGCATGGCAATGGGCGCGGCCGGCGTGTGGACCGGCTCGGTTTGGCTGGCCAC
>JAYSPJ010000058.1:0-6976 GCA_043722155.1 Bradyrhizobium sp. | reverse complement strand
GTCGATCAGCCGATTGACCTCGCCGCCTGAAACGATACCTTCATGTTACCCGGTGAACGCGCCAACCGAATTCCAACCACTTTCCGGACGGGACCGCTCGTAGGGCTGGCGGCCGATTGATCCGATAGCCGAGTGTTGGAATGCTCATGTATGGCCCTGCGGCGATGACGACGACAAGAGGCCGGGATAAATCCCGACATGGAGGAGCTGGTGAGCACAAACTATATTGGTCTCTCGGATGTCGAAATGGATCAGTATCTATATCGCATCATCTCAGTAGATCGCTTGGTTGAATTGTTCGCCAATCGTCAAAACGTATTGGTGAGACCCTCACAGTGGGATGATCCGTTCGAAAATTTCGTACCTAAATCGCAGGCCAAGCTTTCATCAGGAGATGTCGTGACGTTCGACTTCAACAATGACTTTTACGGGCAATGTTGGACGACCCAAAAGGCATCGGATGCCATGTGACGTATATATTCGCCCAAATCTAACGGCGTCCGAATCAGGACGACTGTTAGACGGCTCGGCGATAGTTTAGGCAAGGCGTGTGGGGATTGGGCACACATCCAATCTTTCATTGGGCGCGTGCGTTATTTGAAGAAGAAGCAGATGCTCGATTTCGCAAATGGCGTTTTTGCAAACGGTCTTGATGCGACTGCGTTTGCCCAGACATTGCTTGTGAAGAGACCAGCATTTCGGCACGAACGAGAAGTTCGGTTGCTATATTTCGAAAAGGAGAATGATCGACGCGGCGAAAATCTGTTTCGATATTCAATTGATCCAACCGAATTGGTCGACCAGATTATGATCGATCCTAGACTCGCAAAGAACGACGCGGCGGTTCTAAAAAGCGAGATTAAGCAAAGAATAGGATTTGAAGGTCAAATAAAGCGGTCGCTTCTTTATGCTCCGCCAGAGGTAGTTTTCCTGTTGGTCCGTAGCAAACTTACGCTACCCGGCGGACTACTTTCTGTTTCTTGAAGGTAATGTGCGGTGGAGTTCGATGATCACCATTTCTTCTGCAATTCCCTCT
Source organism: Bradyrhizobium sp. (assembly GCA_043722155.1). Taxonomy (GTDB): domain Bacteria; phylum Pseudomonadota; class Alphaproteobacteria; order Rhizobiales; family Xanthobacteraceae; genus Bradyrhizobium. The sequence goes on along the minus strand of JAYSPJ010000058.1, from coordinate 5,940 downwards.
GTCCACGCAGCAGAAACCCGCGCCTAAGCGGCGCGGGTCAGGTCTTGAAGGAACGTCTCCCACTTATTCTCGATCACATCCCGCATTTTCGGCATGTATTTCGCGAGGATGTAGACTTCGGCAACCGCGCTCACGATGCTGTCGGCTTGGTTTCCGATGGCGCCCATCGAGTGGTTCAGCAACCGTTCCACGATGTGCGGCTCCACTTCCATTTCGGCCAGAGTCGTGCCGAACGTGCGACGCAGATCGTGAAGTCTCCATGCCGCCACACCATCCCTGAGGCGTTGTTTGTACTTGCTCCACCCGGAGATCGGTCGTTCGTCCGAGACGATTGACGGAAAGAACAAATCGGTGCTGTTGAGACGAGGGATCGCCTCCAGTTCAGCGGCCACCATATCGCCGTACGGGAATACGTGCTCCCGTGAGTTTTTACAGACCCATTCGGGAAGCGTGATGGTCCGGTGCTTCTGGTCGATCCAGGTCCAGCGGAGGTTCGCTATCTCGCTCTTCCTTTGTCCGGTGAGGATGAGGAGGTGAACGATGGTCCCATACGGGTAGCCCGCGACGGTCGCAGCGTCCCAAACCGTTTTCAGCTCGTTCGGTTTTAGAATGCGTTTACGTGCCTTGCCGGGTACGATCAGCACACCTTCGAGCGGTGAATGAAGGATATAGCGGCGAGGAGGCTTCACGCACCAGCGCAGGAATGTCCGTGCGACAGCCAAACAGTGCGACTTCTCAGAGGGCGCGAGCTTGTCAGTTATAGCGGTTATGTCCTCATACTCGATGTCGGACAGTTTCTTCTTCCCGAACTTGGGGAGGAGGTAGTTGTCGAGCACACGCTTGTAGTCGCGTTGCGTCCTGGGTTTCTTGGTCCTGATTGCTTCCTTGTAGTGCTCATAGGCGGCGGCGAACGTCATCTTGGAATGTTTAGCGGGTGCCTCGGCCAGCAGCTTCTTGGCCTCCTTGCGGGCATCTGCCAGACTAAGTTGCGGATACTGTCCGATGTTCGTTCGTTCGCGTTCGCGGCCCCGGATTACGAACCACGTCTTACGGTTCTTTCCGACGCGAATGGCGAACGCAGGCGTCGATTCGTCGTAATATGTCGCGGGCGTCTTCAACCGTGACACAACGACATCGGTTAAATGCGTCACAGGCATCTTTTTTGCTCCGTTTTTGCTCCCAGATCGTGCGAGTAGAGGGGAGTTTCTACGAAGCACTATATCACCGTGAAATACAACAAGTGACTGATTTGATTGAGTAAATGAGACGCTATGCGGAGCTATGAATCGACCCGATTTCTAATTCCTAAACCGTAGGTCGCATGTTCGAGTCATGCCGGGATCGCCAGTTTTTTGAGTCTTGCGAAGAGAAGCACCTCGAATTTGCCGCGCCAAACACGGTACGCAATTCCTCGCGGTGAAGATGCAGATCATTCATCAATATGAACGGTTATTCAAACACCCCTCGTTGATTTCCGGTCGTTGATTTAATGTCGCAGTCCGGAACGTAAAACCTCTGCGGCGATTACCACTCCACACGTTAACCGGAGTGGTCCATGAAGAAATTAGCTCTCGTATTTGCCGTCGGTGCAGCCGCGCTGTTCGGTGGTTCCGTCGCGAACGCCGACGACACGGCGAAGGCGAAAGCCGCAGTCGACGTGACGCAGCCGTCGACCGACATCAGCTCGCGTCATCGACACTATCGCCATCGCCACTATGGCCATCGTCACCATGGCTACCGTCACCACGGCTATCGTCACTACCGCCCGTATTACGGCGACAGCTACGGATACGCTCCGCGGCCGTATTATGGCGGTTATAACCGCGGTTATGGTTATGGCGGTCCGGGCATATCCTTCGGCTTCGGCGGCCGCGGCTGGTAATCAGGGTTGAGAAGGCTCGCTGCTGCCATGGCGGCAGCGAGCCTTTCGGCGGCTACGGCTCGGCGGTGCGGATGCCCGCCGGGCTGGCCTTCAGCGCGATCGGCGTTCCCTTGGTCAAGGTCTTGCCGTCGAAGGTGAACGTCACGATCTCGTTCTCCACCATGCACTGCGCCAGCAAGGTCCTGGAATCCTTCGACCAGGCGATGCCCTGGCACCAGTGGCCGATTTTGGCTTCCGTCACCGGCGTGAGTGCGGTGCCATTGATGCGAAATATCTGCAGCAATCCAAAATCGTTGTAGAACGGCGAGGCTTTCGGCTTGTTCGAGCCGTTCATCGCCGTGACCGCCACATAGGCCCCGTCGGGCGACATTTTCAGGCCCTCCGGGGTTTGGGCCACGGACACCGTGGTGACGACGCGAACCGGCTTGGCGCGCATATCGATCAGGCTGATGGTGTCGGCATCGCCGCTGCCGGTGCCAATATTGGCCACGACAGCCACGTCGCCATTGCCGGTGGAGTCGATCTGGTAGGGACGCATCCCCGCCGACAGGTCGCGCTTGGTGTACTCCACCTTGGCGCCGTCCACCGAGAGCACAGCGATCTTGTTGTCGCCGTCCCGCGTCACCAGCGCGGTGGTGCCGTCGCGGGAAAACATCGGGTGGCTGGGTCCGGACTTGGCATCGCCGAGCGCGACCTTGCCGGCCGCGGTCAGCGTATTGCCGCTGATGGTGAATACCGAGACGCTGCCCTCGCTGCGATTGGCCACCAGGGCCAGCGTGCCCGCGCGATTGATCGAAACGCCGGCGGCGCCGGCGCCGGCCTGCAGCGTCGCCAGGATTTTTGGCGGCGAGGATTTCAGGTCGATGACCGTGAGCTTGTCGTCGGGGACTGCCTTGGTCGGATCGACCGGATCGATCCTCATCGCGCCGGTGACCAGCGCAAAACTTTCATCGGAGGCGACGGCGACGCTCGAGGGCGGGCCGACCACGCTGGCCGGCGCCGGCAATTCCGCGACGATGCGCGGCGCGCCGCCGGAAAGCTCGATGATGGAAACGCTGTCCGGCAACGGTGTCTTGCGCACCTTCGCCACCCCGTCTTCCAGTACCCTCCTGCCGTCATTGGCCGAAACCGCGATCTCGGCGTGAGCGGCGGAGCCTGCCAGAGCGACCAATGATGTGGTGATTAATGCCAACGCAGCCTTGCCGGATCGCATGCCGTCCTCCCGGAATTAGTCGGACCTCTGTCGGGTCCATGCCGGGCAGTATTCAACGCTGGCGCGCGGTTGTCGACTGACAAAATCATTGGGCATAATACCATTCCGGTATGCAGCGAATTGGGTCGGACCAAGTGAAAATCGTCAGTCCGCAACAGCGCGAGATCGCAGTCGGGAATGCGGGCTCCGTTTCCGCGCTGCTGATCCGCCCCGCCGAGGCGCGCGCGTGCTTCGTGTTTGCCCATGGGGCCGGGGCCGGAATGACGCATTCCTTCATGGAGGCGACCGCCCGGGGCCTGGCCGAACGCGGCGTGGCGACGCTGCGCTATCAGTTTCCCTATATGGAGAAGGGCAGCAAGCGGCCCGATCCGCCGACAATTGCGCACGCCGTCGTGCGCGCCGCGGTAGCCGAAGCCGGGCGATGCTGTCCGGGGCTGCGCCTGATCGCCGGCGGCCGATCGTTCGGCGGCCGCATGACATCGCAGGCGCAGGCCAGTGCGCCGCTTGCCGGCGTCGAGGGGCTGGCATTTTTCGGCTTTCCGCTGCATCCGGCCGGCAAGCCGTCGGACGATCGCGCCAAACATCTCGCCGACGTAAAAATTCCGATGCTGTTCCTGCAAGGCAGCCGCGACAAGCTCGCGGAGCTGACGCTGCTCGAACCCATGGTCCGGCGCCTCGGGCGGTTGGCGTCGCTGCATCTGGTCGAGGGGGCCGATCATTCCTTCCACGTGCCGGCGCGTTCGGGCCGCAACGACCGTGAGGTCCTGAGCGACATCCTCGATGCGTTCGCGGACTGGCTGGGGGCGATCGAGCCAGGCAAAGCGGTATCCTGAATTCGCGATCGAACGTTGCGTTGCGACACTGAGTTGCCAAACGGCCCGGCCCGCCGCCAGGCGGCCCCATTGCCTGGCCTTCGTTATTGCATATATTAGAAGACACGAATATATCGAGCGCTCGCTGACGCAGTTCAAGGTCGCCAGAAGCGGTTCAGGTCTCGTGACAAGGAAAAGACTGGTTCGATGCTGTCTCGGTTTTTGAGCAAGTTCATGGCTACCTCCAGCGCTCCGGCCATTGCGCATGAGGAACTTTTGCAGGCGCATCGAAGCGGAGCGTGCACTGTCGTGGACGTGCGTGAGGCGCACGAATATGCCGGCGGGCACATTCCCGGCGCGGTCAATCATCCACTCTCGCAATTCGATCCCGATCGCGTGCCGCGCGGCGCGCGCGTCGTGCTGATCTGTCAAGCCGGGGGACGGTCTGCAGCCGCCATGAAGCGAATGATCGCTGCCGGGAGGCAGGACGCGCACCACTACCCGGCCGGCATGGCGGGATGGCGGGCGCGCAAGGGTCCGGTGGAGAGATGAGCGGACATCAGGCGCCTTGACGCGAGATCCTTGCCGTAACCGACGAAATGCCGCATCCTGTTCAAAAATCCATTCGTCCGGATAATGAACAAGAATACGAGCGTGGAGGACTTGCCGATGATTACCGCCCTCGTCCGTTTCAAGCTGCCCGCAACCATCGATTCCGCGAAGGCGGCCGAGCTGTTCCAGGGCTCGGCGCCGAAGTACCAGGGCCTCCCCGGTCTGATCAGAAAATATTACCTGTTCGACGCCGAGAGCCGGACCGGCGGCGGCTGCTATCTGTGGGAAAGCCGCGAGGCCGCCGAGCGTGTCTACAATGCCGAATGGCGCAAGATGATCGCCGATCGCTACGGTGCTGCGCCCGAGATCAGCTATTTCGAGACGCCGGTGGTGGTCGACAACACGCTCGGCAAGACCATTCTGGACGCGGCGGAGTAAAGCCGAACGCGCCGCGCATCATGACCCAGCAAAACCAGCCGCCGGCGATCGGCGCACCGGTCACGGTCCGACTGCAGAATATCGCGCAGTCCTACGGGCAATCCGCGGCGTTGATGGCGGCGGTCGAGGTTGGATTGTTCACGGCGATCAGCAAAGGCGCCGGGACCTACGAGGAAGTGGCCACGGCCCTCGATATCCATCCGACCAATGCCGAGCGGCTGATGGTGATGCTGTGTGCCGCGGGCCTGCTGGAAAAGACGCAGGGTCGCCATCGCAACGCCCCTGACGTCGAGCGCTTCCTGGTCGAGGGCGGTTCCGGCTACATGGGACCGTGGATTACCTTCACCAAGCCGCAATGGAACGAGTGGGGACGGCTCTCCGAGCATATCCGCACCAAGGAACTGAAGGTGATGGGCGCGATCGAGACCTTCACGGTCGCCGATGCGCGGCGCTATCACAAGGCGACCTACTCGATAGGTATGGGCGCGGGGCGCCGCTTCGTGCGCCAGGTCGACCTTGCAGGCCGCAAGCGCATCATGGATATCGGCGGCGGCTCCGGCGCCTATTGCATCGCGGCTGCCAGGGAGCATGCCGGCATCCGCGCCGTGGTGCTGGATCTGCCCGTGGTGTGCGAGGTGACGCGCGAGTTCATCGCCGAGAACGGCGTCGCCGACCGTGTCGAGGCCCAAGCCTGCGACTTCACGCGCGATCCGTTCCCGACCGACTGCGACGTCGCCATCATGGCTTCAAACCTGCCGATGTACAGCCGCGACATGATCGCCGGCGTCATCAGGAAGGCGCACGATGCCCTGTTGCCGGGTGGACAAATGCATCTGATCGGCGAAACCACCAATAACGAGCGCACCGGGCCATGGGGGCCGGCCTATTGGGGCCTCGGCCAGGCGATCGGGGATTCGCTCGGGCTGGCCCATTCGGAGGCCGACGTGATCGGCTATTTCAAGACGGCGGGCTTTGCGGATGTCGGCGTGCACGAATTCATCGCGGGCTCGCTCAGCCGCATCGCCGGCACCAGGGCGAAGTGA
>JAYSPJ010000057.1:0-2826 GCA_043722155.1 Bradyrhizobium sp. | reverse complement strand
CGCAAACAGCGACCAGAACCCCGTCGCCAGCCCGCACAGCGCGGTCGCGGCGCTCCACGCGGTCAGCGCTGCGGTCATCAGCGCCTTGCGGTTGAAGCGATCGACCGCGAAGCCGAACGGGATCGCGGCGAGTGCGAACGGCACGCCGTAGGCCAGCCCGGCGAGGAACCCGAGCTGCGCCCCGGTCAGGCCGAACTCGAGCTTGAGCGGGGGAAGCACCAGTCCGATGATCGCGCGGTCGATCCCGTGGCAGGTCTGGGCGAGGGTGAGGATCGCGAGCACGTACCAGCGATAGGATGAAGGCGACGCCGGTGCTGTCATGGCGCGGACAGTCGCACTGCGAAGCTGCGCGCCACCTTCCCAAGGAAAGGCGCTTGCCCAAGCCGGGCGGGCGACGAAGTTGGCCATGACCGAAGCAATCGAAGCCAACAAGGCCATCGTCCGCTGCTTTCTCGGTGCGGTAGAGGCGGGCGATCTCGTTACCATCGAAGCACTTCAGGCGCCTGGGTGCACCTGGTGGGTGGTCGGCGCCGGCGAGATGTCGCGCGCCGCCTACATCGAAGCGGTCAAATCGATGCTGCTCACCGCCTGTTCGCGCCGGGTCGAGATCGTCGGGCTGATCGGCGAAGGGAACACCGTCGCCGCCGAAATCCGCTCGCAGATTGCGTTCGGCGAGCGCGTCTATGCCAACGAATACCACGACCTGTTCGTGATCCGCGACGGCCTGATCGTCCACGGCCGCGAGTATTTCGACACCAACAAGGCCGCGGCTTTCTTCGCGCCGCAGGAAGGATGAAGCCGGTGAACTCCCCAGCGCAGTCGAACCCCGAGGCGATCGTTCGCGAGTTTCTCGCGCTGTTCCACACGACGACGCTCGACGGCGCCGCGCTGCGAGCAATGCTGGCGGACGAGGCGCGTTATCAGCCGATCGTCCCGATTGCTCCCGTCCGCCAGGGCGCGGACGCCATCGTTGCCGAAATGGAGCGGCAATACCGGCTCTACGACGAATGCGATTGCGCCATCCTGGGCGTCGCGGTCGCCGGAAATACTGTCTTCACCGAGCGGGTCGATACCGTGCGCCAGATCGCCAACGGCCAGCGCACTACGACCCACGTCGTCGGGGTGTTCGACCTCGACGCGCAGGGCAAGGTCGCCTGGTGGCGCGAATACTGGGACGCGCTGGACTGTGCGGGTCAGTTGGGCATCGACGACAAAACGATGCGCGCGATCATGACCGGATGACGGCGGCGAGGGTTTCTGCGATGGAGTACGACGTTGTCATAATGGGTTCCGGCGCGGCGGGGCTGACCGCCGCGTTGGTCGCCGCCAAGGCCGGACTGCGCGTCTGCGTTCTAGAAAAGGCTTCGCAATTCGGCGGGACGACCGCCATCTCGGGCGGTGGCATCTGGATCCCGGGCAGCCCGCAGGCGAAAGCGGCAGGCGTCGCCGACAGCGTCGAGACTGCGCGCGAATACGTGCTCGGTGTGGTCGGCAACCGCGCCGACCGCAGCCTGATCGACGCCTATCTTGCCGCCGGCCCGGCGATGATCGCATGGCTGGCGGCGAACAGTCAGGCGCAGTTTCTGATCTCGCCGCCATCGAGCGACTGGTACCCCAAGGTGCCGGGCGCGGTCGATTTCGGGCGGCTGCTCGCGCCCGAGGAATACGACGGCAAGCAGCTGGGCAAGCAATTCTACCGGCTCTCGCCGCCGCGCCACGAATTCAACGCGCCGGGTGGGATGATGATCGACCTGTTCGATCTGCCCTACATCGCCCGGCTGCCCGCGCCCGGCGCGCTGTGGCACATGGCCAAGATCGCGATCCACTTCGCGCTCGACAAGCGCAAGCTCGGGCGCGGATCGCGGCTGACGATGGGGACGGCGCTGGCTGGGCGGTTGTTCAAATCGGCGCTCGACGCCGGGGTCGAGCTGTTCGAAAACGCGCCGGTCGATGGGCTGATCGTCGAAGATGGCAAAGTCTTCGGCGTAACCGCCACGGTAGACGGTCACTCGACCGAAATCCGAGCTGCCAGGGGCGTCATCCTCGCCTCAGGCGGATTTTCCGCCAATCCCGCGATGCGCCAGGCCTACATTCCTTACCCAGAACACCACGTCTCGATCCTGCCCTACGCCAACACCGGCGACGGGATCGTCGCAGCGCAAGTCGCAGGCGCGGCGATGGGGGCGGATAATCACGCCAACGCGGTCTGGGCGGTGGTCTCCAAACGCACCCGCGACGATGGCTACATCGAGCGCTATGCTCACCTTATCGATATGTCGAAGCCGGGTTGCATTGCGGTCGACCGGCACGGGAAGCGCTTCGGCAACGAGGCCAGCGTCCACTTCGTCGAAGCGATGCATGCCACCGGCGCCGTCCCCGCGCATATCGTTGCCGACGCTAAATTCGTGAAGAAATACGGGTTCGGTCTGGTCCTGCCGGGCGGCGGCAAGATCAAGGAAATGGTCGCGTGCGGCTATCTCAAGCGTGGTACGACACTCGCCGAACTCGCAGCACAGATCGGCGTCGATCCGGCGGGGTTGGAAACGACGGTGGCGCAGAACAACGCCTATGCGGTCTCGGGCGCGGACCCGGAATTCGGCAAGGGCGGCAGTCAGATCGATCGCGAGATCGGCGATCCCAAGCATGGCCCCAACCCGTGCCTCGGGCCGATCGGCGATGGGCCGTACTATGCGATCGAGATATTCCCCGGCGACGGCTCGACCACGTTCGGGCTGAAGATCGACGCCCAGTGCCGGGTGATCGGCGAGGACGGCGCGCCGATCAGCGGGCTTTATGCCGCCGGTCTCGACGCCAATTCGATCTGGC
>JAYSPJ010000056.1:0-10343 GCA_043722155.1 Bradyrhizobium sp. | reverse complement strand
GGACGCCCCGTTTGGTTCCTATCTTAAGAACCGCACGTTCCAGGACATCTTTCGCGAGACCGCGCCCTGCTGCCTGCGGGCCGAGGACCGGCAGGCAGCCGCGTTCGGGCTCGAGCACTTCGACCCGTTCTTCGACTATCGCCTGCTCGAATTCATGTTTCGTGTGCCCGGCAGCATGAAGATCCGGGACGGAGTCACAAAGGTTCTGCTGCGCGAAGCGATGCGTGGGGTCTTGCCGGAGGAGACACGCACCCGGATCAAGAAGACCGGTTGGAACGCGCCCGCGCACGTGTGGTTTTCCGGGACCAACCTCGAATGGCTGCGGGATACAATTGCGTCGCGCGAGTTTGCCGCGCGTGGCATATACGTGCAGCCGGAGCTTGAACGCCTTCTGGCCGAGCATGACCGGATTGTCGCGGGTGCCGAGTTGCGTGACAACCACATGATGTTTCTCTGGCAGTTGGTCAACCTGGACACCTGGGCGCGTGAATTGCGCGTCGAGTTCTGAGGCGATATGTCGGCAGCTATTGAAAGTCGTTCGCGTTTACGTGAATCCGTCAGCATTGCCGCAGCATCGTTTCGACTGGTCGCCGGCATGGTGGCCTACAAGTACAGTGGACGTACACCGGCGTTCGCATATCTGAGCCTGATACGTCTCTTTACTCTGACCTCCGGGCGATCAAACGACCTGCTGGCGAAGGCGATCGGATGGTTTCGCAGGCCATATCCGATCGATGGCGTGGAGGGGGTTCTTGGTTTCGGGAGCCGCGCCGATCTAGAGCGAGTCTTGGCGCAGCTCACGGAGGACGGCTATTGCGTTTTCGACAGGCAATTGCCTGTCGATCTCTGTGATCGACTGCTGCGTTTCGCGCTGACTCACCCATGCAGACCACGTGCGACGGACACTTCCGGTCCGACCGCTGATGTCGCGCCAGCCCCCTATCCTCGTACCGCGCCGCAGGCGATCATCTACGATTTTTCGCCGGGCGACATGATCAACAATGAGGCGGCCCAGGAATTGATGTCGGACCGTTCGATCAATGCACTAGCTGAGGCATATCTCGGTGCGCGGCCCGTGCTCGATACAGTCAACATGTGGTGGACCACCGCGTATTCGCAACAGCCAGACCATACGGCGGCGCAGTTGTATCACTTCGACATGAACCATGTGCGTTGGCTCAAGTTCTTTATTTATCTTACCGATATGACGCCCGACGCCGGGCCACATTGTTTTGTGGCGGGAACGCACAGGTCCGGCATGATTCCACGCAAGTTCCTCTCGCAGGGTTATGCGAGATTGTCGGACAAGGATATCGGGAATAGCTATGCTGAATCAGCCGTGCTCGAGTTCATGGGGGCGCGGGGCACGATCATCGTCGAAGATACCCGTGGTCTGCATAAGGGTAAGCCCGTCATTCGCGGTGATCGGCTGATGTTTGAACTTGAGTTCAGCAACAGCCTGTTTGGCGGGGCGGAGCGTGGCTCGGCCGAATTGCTGAAGATGCACAAGCCGTCGTTCGGTCGTTTCGTCGGCAAGTACCGGAGAGTCTTTTGTCGTTGGATAGGGTCCCGCACGCCGCTCTAGGCGCGCATTGGCTGGAGTCTCCGCGGGCATGATCGCGCAACTCGGACGCATCTACGCGCTGTTGAACCAGCCCCAGCGGCGCCAACTTCGCTGGCTCCTGCTCGGGATAGTCATTACCGGGTTGTTGGACGTGGCGGGAATTTCGTCCATCTTTCCCTTCATGGCGGTCGTGGCCAGGCCGGATTCCGTCCAAGGGAACCGGGTTTTGCTTTTTCTATATGAGTCTCTCGGTTTCGAGAGCCAATATCGTTTCCTGTTTGCGCTTGGACTTGTCGTGTTGGCAATCATGCTAGTCGGGAATGCCATGGCGGCGATGACGTCCGCAATGATGCTGAAATTTGGGCATCGTGTAGGCAGTGAGATGGCGATCCGAATGTTGGCGTCGTATCTGGAAAAGCCCTACAGCTTCTTCCTCTCCCGCAATTCGGCGACGATGACGCTAAATGTGGTGGGAGAGACGGGCGGCATGGTGCTTGGTTTGATTGTGCCGGCGCTGCAGACGCTGGCCAAGATGATTGTGGCTGTACTCATTTTGCTGCTGCTGTTGGCGGTTGATCCAATTCTGGCCGTGATCGTGGCGGTTGCGGTCGGTGGGAGTTACTTTTTGGTTTTTTTGTTCGTAAGGCGCCGGCTTGCCGTGATTGGGCGCCTGAGCAACGAGGCCAATCGGGTCCGTCACAAGGCTGTGACGGAGGCGTTGGGCGGAATTAAGGACATCAAGATCCTGGGCAGGACGCGCGCCTACATGGACACCTTCTCCCGCAGTTCCGACGATTTCGCGCGATGTCAGGTACAGAACGGCCTCATCTCGACACTGCCACGGTATGCGATGGAGAGCATTGCGTTCGGGGGAATTTTGCTGATCCTGCTCTATCTGCTTTCGGTGCGGCGCGACGTCAATCAGGCGTTGCCCCTCATCGCACTCTATGCCGTGGCCGGCTATCGACTAATGCCGGCAATACAGCAGATATTCGGTGGCCTCGCGCAAGTGCGATTCAGCCTGGCTTCGCTGGATAATTTGCATCGCGAAATCACCGAGCTTGCACGTGTTCCCGCCGATATCGGAATGGCCGATCGTCAATCGCCTCTGCCGTTTAATGCGACAGTAGAGACGAGAGACCTCTCATTCCGGTATCCCGCCGCAGATCTTGACGCGCTGCGGCACTTGAATTTGCGCGTCGCCAAGAACACCACCGTGGGAATTGTCGGATTATCGGGCTCCGGCAAGACTACCTTGATAGACGTTCTACTGGGCCTGCTATGGCCGACAACTGGCCTATTGCTGGTTGACGGGGTGCCCGTCGAGTCGGGCAATCTTGCCGCGTGGCGCGCGAAGCTCGGTTACGTTCCGCAACACATATTTCTGGCGGAGGACACGGTGGCGCGCAATATCGCATTCGGACTGCCCGACTCCGAAATCGACCGAGTGCGAGTGATACGCGCGGCGCGCCTGGCAAGCCTGCACGAATTCGTGGAGACGGAACTGCCTGGTGGATACGAGGCGCAGGTCGGGGAGCGCGGCATAAGGCTGTCTGGCGGACAGCGGCAGCGCATCGGCATAGCGCGCGCTCTGTATCACGATCCTGACGTATTGCTGCTAGACGAGGCCACGAGTGCTCTTGATGGTATGACCGAAGATACGATAATCGATTCCCTCAATGCGCTGGCACATACCAAGACCATTATTCTCATCGCGCACCGGTTCACCACTATTCGCGATTGCGATGTCATTTATATGCTCGACGCGGGCGAAGTGGTTGATTCAGGTACGTATACCGACCTGATAGCGCGAAATGCTGCGTTTAGGGCGCTTGGCAAGATCCCGGAAGATGACCCCAATCCGGAGATTGTTGGCTAGGCAAGTGCCTATCACCGCCACTGGGAGGAGTCGTCGTACCCGCGAGGCTGTTGTTGCCAGGCCCACAAGCCAGCCGCTGAATCCATTCAAACATTGATTGAAGAAAATGCAAAAAGACGAACAAATCCTCGCTGTCTTGCGTGCCTTGATCTCGCGACCTGATTGTGTCCTCAGTTTCGACGCCGACCTGGTCGAATTGCTCCCGGACATCCTCGCCGAGCGGCATGGCATTAATTCCGATTCCGCGCTGGATGCGGCGCCGCAATTGCGGGAGTTGTTTGATTGCATGGACATCGCGAAAAGCGAACGGCGAATAAGTGATTTACCACGACTGATACGCGAGTCTGGCGTAGATCTTGCCGAGTTCGATGTCCGCACCTTCGAAGGGCGGGTTGCGACGGTTGCCAAGGAGTTCGACCACTGGTCCGAAGATAAGGTCGCGGACTCGCTGGACGCGGTTGTTACGTTGCAAAAGGACCTCGGAATGGGAGCGCACAATGCGGCGAGCGGCCGCTACGAAGCAAATCGGTCAGGCGGTGAGCAACTACGCAGGTACCTGCGTAGTGTGACCACGCCGCCGGCGACGCTGCGCGAGCGTCTCTTGCGCAAGACGTTCTGGGAAATGAAACTGGCGAAATGGCTCAAGAGCGGATTTCTGGATCCCGATACGCCGTCGCTTTCTGTGGGGCCGCGCTGGGTTAGCGAGATCGAATTTTTTCGCCAGATCGTCGGGCTGCGCAAGCATATCGGCCTGGACCTGTTTTCCGACGATCCCGATCTGGTGGTGGCCGGCGACATGCACAAGATGCCGTTTCCGGACGCCCATTTCCAGTTCGCCTTCCTGAAAAATGTCGTCGACAAATCCTATGAGATTCGACGCCTTGTCAGGGAACTCATTCGGGTGGTCAGGCCTGGAGGCATCGTCGTGATCGACCAGATTTGCGGGTACGGCAGCACCACGCCGCTGACGCGTACTGATATTCAGCGTGCCGGGAATCTCGCGCGTATCTTCGAGCGCCATGCCCCGGTTGATCGACTGGTTTGTGAGGATGTTGACATTTCAGGGATCGGTGATTCTGCCGGCACCAATGAAAAGCGCTACAACGCACGCCTCGCACTTCGGGTCGGATCGCCTGCTAGCGGGCGCAGATGATAGAGGGCTTGAAGCGAGCCTACAGACAGGCGTTGTCTGTCGATAACGAGACACCGCACGTGCTCGAGTTCGTGCGGCGCGCCAGTGCAGGCGCGGCGCGGCCGGTCATCGTTGACATCGGCTGTGGGTATGGCAGGACATTGAAGGCGCTCAAGGCGTCTGGTTTGTCCGCGATTGGAGTCGATGTGAATCCGGATATCGTGGCGCGCAACGTCGCCAACGGGCTGGAATGCTACCTGCCTGTGGATTTCCGGGCGAGGGCACTGACCGCGGACGTACTGCTGATGTCGCATATCGTTGAGCATTTTTCGCCAGACCGGTTGTTGGCCTTCATTGATGAATATCTCATCTACTTGCGACCTGGCGGTTACTTGGTGATCGCCACGCCGCTGGCAGGAGACCGTTTTTTTGATGATTTTGACCATGTGCGGCCGTATCAGCCCCTCGGGTTCACCATGGTGTACGGCCCTGGCGATGCCCAGGTGCAGTATCGGGGCAAGCACCAGTTGGAACTGATCGACCTTTGGTTCCGACGCAGCCCGTTCGGCGTTGCTTTCGCGCGTGGACTTTATATTCGCTCCTTGACCTCGCGTTGGTTGCAACTGGCGAATTTGGCAGGAGTGGCCGCGTTTTGGGCATCTGCCGGACTGATCGGACGCACCACCGGCTGGGTCGGGATGTTTTGTAAGCGTTGATCGCGCTCCGGCGTAAACGGCACGAAGCGCCGAGTGCATTGCCCCTCGGATATAATCGAACGCTATTCGCAAAACTGGCCGGGCTGGAGGCCAAACCTCTCGCCGCCTAACGATTTTCGATGTCGCTGGCGCCCGTCGCACTGTTTGCATATAACCGCCCGGATCATTTGTTGGCAACCTTGGCCTCGTTGGAGGCCAATACGCTTTCAACCGAGACTGATCTTGTCGTGTTTTGTGATGGCGCGAGATCAAATGTTGACGCGAATCAGGTTGCTTACGTCAGACAAATTGCCCACAACGCCAAGGGGTTTCGTACACTTGAGGTGGTTGAACGGGAGCGCAATTTAGGCCTCGCCGAATCGATTGCCAGCGGGGTCGGGCGCCTGTGCACCGAACGTGGCAAGGTGATCGTGGTCGAGGACGATCTCCAGTTGGCGGGAGATTTCCTGACTTTCATGAACCGGGCGCTTGATCAGTATGAGAATGAAGAGTCCGTGATGCAGATTTCGGGTTTCCAATTCGGGCTTCCGGGACTTGACGCCAGCCGTTGCGTGTTTCTTCCGATCATCAGTTGCTGGGGTTGGGCAGTCTGGGAGCGCGCCTGGAAGGCCTATGATGGCAGCGCTGCCGGCTGGAGCCGACTCAAGGAAAATCGTGCTGATCGCCTGCGCTTCGATCTCGGTGGAGCCTATGACTACTTCGACCTGCTGGGCAAGCAACTGGCCGGCAAGGTCGATTCGTGGGGGATACGCTGGTATCTCAGCGTGTTTATGCGTGACGGGCTGGTCCTGTATCCGCCACGTTCGCTGGTGCTCAACGCTGGCTTCGACGGTTCCGGAACCCACGCCTCTGGTGCCGGCGGTGGCAGCGCGTTCGACGGGACACTGGTAGTCAATGGAACCCAATCCTCATTTGATTGGCCCGCCGAACTGGCGATTTCACCGGCAGCGCTTGCGGAAGTGCGGACACTTCTGATGCAGGCCAGACCAACTTTGGCAGCGCGCCTGCTGCGTAGATTGGGAATATGAAAGCCACCGTCAAGCAACTGGTACCACCGCTCCTCTGGACAGCGCTTTCGAACGCCCGCGCGCGAGCGCAAGGACTGCGTTCATCGGCCGGAGGCGATCCCTCACACCAGAGCCTGGAGGACTATTGGGATCCGAAAATGGCCGAAATGCTCGACCATTGGGGCGAGGCCAACGTCTGGATCGACGTTCAACTGCTGTTCGCCAACGCACACGGACGTGTTCTCGACATCGCCTGCGGGACCGGCAAGGTGATGGAGCTGCTGGCGGCCAATCCCGCGATCGAAGTGCACGGATTCGACATCTCCGACATGCTGATCGACAAGGCGGCGCAACGCGGCATCGCGCGCGAGCGCCTGCGTGTGTGTGATGCCACAAAGATGGACTATGCGGACGATGCTTTCGATTTCGGCTATTCGATCGGGTCGCTGGAGCATTTCACCGGCGACGGCCTGATCGCCTGCCTGCAGGAATGCAAGCGTGTGGTGCGCGGTACGTCGTTTCACCAGATTCCGGTCTCGGCTGACGGCGAAGATCATGGCTGGATCCGTACTTTCCAGAGCTACTACAACAACAGCGTCGAATGGTGGCTGGAGCGTTTCGGCAGCGTGTTTCCGGGCGTGCGCGCCATCGATTCGACCTGGCGCGACACGATCTCGACGGGAAAATGGTTTGTCTGCCATCGGTGAAGCCGGCGTGCGCGCACTTTCGGCGGTCGAAAGGCTTGCCTTGCTGCCGTTCGGATGGGTGCGCGAGCGGCGCAAGCGTGCCTCGTGCGAAGCCGCCGCTGGCGTACGCCTGCTGCCGGAATCCTCGATCGTCAATCCGCAGGGCAGGCGCACCGCGGTTCGGATCGGCGCAGGTACCCACCTGTACGGGCGCCTGCTCGTATTTCCGAAATCAGGGGAGATTTTGATCGGAGAGCATTGCTTCATAGGACCGGGCGCGCAGATCTGGTCGGCCGGGCAGGTTGCCATCGGCGATCGCGTTTTCGTGTCGCATGGCGTCAATATTCACGACAGCAACGCGCATCCGATGTCTGCCCGATTGCGCCATATCCAGTTTGTTCACTCCGTTTCGCCCGAAGTCGAGCAGGCTTTTGCCGCCATACGCATGTCACCGGTGGTCATCGAGGACGATGCCTGGGTCGGCTTCAACGCGACGGTGCTCAAAGGTGTCACCATCGGCCGGGGAGCCGTGGTCGGAGCTGCCAGCGTGGTGACCAGCGATGTGCCGCCCTGGACGGTGGTGGCGGGCAATCCGGCGCGGCAAATCGGCACTTCGGAGCACTGATGTCAATCCTCTCCGGCCTGCGTCGCCGTCTTGCCACGCTTGACGAAGTCAATGCCCGGCTCGAACGTGTCCAGGAAGCGCTCGGACGCATCGAAGGGCGCCAACTGGCCGACGCGGGCCCACAAGCGCTCGCCGCATCGGAATTCCGGGTTTTTTCGCAGTGGGGCGAGGACGGCATCATCCAGCGCCTGGTCCGCGAAGTGCCGGCGCTGCCGCGTATCTTTGTTGAGTTCGGCGTGCAGGACTATTCGGAAGCCAACACACGATACCTGTTGACCAACGACAACTGGGCCGGGCTGGTGATCGATGGTACGCCGGAAAACATTGCGCGGGTGACCGCCGATCCGATCTACTGGCGCCACAATCTCAAGGCCTTGTGCGCGTTCGTGACGCGCGAGAACATCAACGATCTGCTGACGGCGGCCGGCCTTGGCGGCGAGATCGGCTTGCTTTCGGTGGACATCGATGGCAACGATTATTGGGTCTGGGAAGCGATCACGGCGGTCGATGCGGTGATGGTGGTGGCGGAGTACAACTGGCGGTTCGGGGCAACGCGCCGCGTCACCGTCCCTTACCAGCCCGATTTCGTGCGGGATGTCGCGCATCATTCGATGGTCTACTACGGCGCTTCGCTGGCGGCGCTTGAGGCACTCGCGCGTCGCAAGGGGTACGACCTGGTCGGATGCAATTCGGCCGGGAACAACGCCTTCTTCGTGCGTACGGATCGCCGCCCCGCCAGCCTGCCGGTGGTCAGCGCCGCCGACGCATTTGTTGCCGGGCTTTTTCGCGAAGCGCGCGGCATCGATGGCGTGTTCGCCGATCTTTCTCCTGAAGCGGAAAGTGCGCTCATCGAGTCGTTGCCTATGGTAGAGGTGCCTCCTGGAACTTGAGCCAGCGCCCGCGCCGCCGACCGGCGTGTTCCTGCCATCGGCCAGGGCGGTCCGTCGATGACCCGACTCGCGTTGGTGACGGGTGCCGCCGGATTCATCGGTTCGTGCGTCGTCCGGCAACTTCTCGATGAAGGCCATGCGGTGATCGGCATCGGGCATGCCGGCGTGCGCCCTTTCGGTGCCCCGGGCTATCGTTGGCACGAAGCGCAGGTTGACCTGCCTTCGCTGCATGCGCTCGAGTGCGTTCCGGATGTCGTGATCCACTGCGCCGGAAGCGCTTCCGTGGCGCGTTCGATCGAAAGCCCGGAAAAGGAAAGGCAGCGCACCATCGGATCGGCTGCCGCCGTGCTTGATTTCGCTGCCGCGGCGGCCCCGCAGGCACGCCTGGTGCTGATCTCGAGCGCAGCCGTCTATGGCCATGTGAATTCCCAGCCGATCGCTGAAAGCGAGCCATCGGTACCTGTTTCTCCGTACGGCGAGTACAAGCGTCAGGCCGAAGAAATGTGGCGCGCGCAGGCGTCGCTTCACAAGCTGCAGGGGGTGATCGTGCGGCTGTTCTCGGTTTACGGCGAGGGCTTGCGCAAACAGTTGCTGTGGGATGCCTGCGTTAAGCTGTGCGCGGGCAACGGCGAGTTCGGCGGGACTGGCAATGAAAGTCGCGACTGGTTGTACGTGGACGATGCCGCTCGGTTACTTGTGCTGGCAAGCGGGCGCGCCACCTCGGCTTGCCCGGTTGTGAATGGCGGGAGCGGACAGGCGGTTCCGGTTCGCCAGATACTGGAGGAATTGTCAAGCGCGCTCGGGTTGCGGATGGTGCCTCGTTTCAATGGAGTGGTCCGTCCCGGGGACCCGATGCGCTATCTCGCGGACATCATGCGCGCGCGCGCCTGGGGCTGGCAACCGCGACTGGAATGGCGCGAAGGGATCCGTCGCTACGCGCACTGGTTTCGCGGCGGGGCCGTCTGACCAATGGTGCGCGTCGGTTTCACCTTCGAGATGACCGGTTCCTGGCTTGGCGGGGCGAACTACTTCCGCAGCCTGATCGCCGCTCTGCTTGCGGTGCCTGGGCGTTCGCTGGAGCCGGTGATCTTCGCTGCCGAATCGGACGTCGCAGGGCTCAGGAGCGATTTTCCGGGTGTCGAGGTTGTGGGCACCGGCATGTTTGCGCGCGCGACGCCCGCATGGGTGTTGCGAAAGGCGGTCTTGCGCATGACCGGACTTGATGTTGCGTTACAGCGGCTGCTCAGAAGGCACGGTATCGCCGTGCTGTCGCATTCCGGCGCGCTTGGCCCCGGGGGCACGATTCCGGCAATCGGCTGGATTGCCGACCTGCAGCATCGCCGCTTGCCCGAACTGTGCAGTGCCGCTGAAAGTACGGCACGCGACGCCACCATCGAACGCTGGCACCGCCATTGTGCCGCCCTTATATTCAGCAGCGAATCCGCGCGTGGCGACTTCGAGCGCTTTTACGGCGAGGCGCGCATCCCGGTATTCGTGATCCCGTTTGTTCCGTTGACCCGGCCGGTCGACCCGCTGGTCGCCGGACAAGTCGGCGAAAAATACAACCTGCCGGATCACTACTTCTATGTGCCCAACCAGTTCTGGGGCCACAAGAATCACCGGCTTGTGATCGAGGCCGCGTTGCTGCTCAAAGCCGCAGGCCTGGATGTGAACCTGGTGTTCACCGGCGGGGCTCAGGACTATCGGCATTCCGGGCACTATGCCGGCCTGGTGGAACTGGCTTCGGGCTTGGAAGACCACGCTCGGTTTCTCGGTGTGGTGCCCTACGAAGATGTGCTGGCATTGATGGAGCGTGCGGTTGCGGTGATCAATCCGTCGCTCTT
>JAYSPJ010000055.1:0-9840 GCA_043722155.1 Bradyrhizobium sp. | reverse complement strand
ACGCTGATGCTCAATGCCCCGGTCCCGGCGGCGCGCAAGGTGCTGGCCAAGGCCGGACTCACGCTGGGTGACATCGATCTGTTCGAAATCAACGAGGCCTTTGCGGTCGTGACCGAGAAGTTCATCAGGGACCTCGAACTCGACCGCGCCAAGGTCAATGTCAACGGCGGGTCGATTGCACTCGGTCATCCTATCGGCGCCACCGGTTCTATCCTGATCGGCACCATTCTCGACGAACTGGAACGGCGGGACCTCAGGCGTGGCCTCGTGACCATGTGCGCCGCCGGCGGTATGGCGCCAGCAATCATCATCGAACGCGTATAGCCGGCAAGAGCGTGGCGCGGCTGACGCGAATGCCAGCTACGGTGGTCAACCCGCCTTGGCCATTTGCTCGTCTTCCGGCGAATTCAAATACATGCCGGACATGGTGTCGACCCAGCACAGATGATCGTGAACCTTCTTGACGCCGGAGACGTTCTCGGTAGCAACAACGGCGGCCTGCCGTGAGCTTTCCTCGGTGATGACGCCGCTTAGATGCACGATGCCATCGCGCACGATGACGGTCAGTCCGAACGGACACCAGTTATTTTTTTCAAGGGCGTCGATGACACGGTTGCGAATGTGATCATCGTCGGCGGTCGGGTCAGGGACTTGGCGGGCAAGGCTTGCAACCGCCTGCAGCAGGTTGGCCCGCGACACGATTCCAACTATCTGGTCGCCACGCGTTACCGGCAGACGCTTGACGTTGTTGTTTTCCATCCGCCGCACGATCTCCTCAAGCGGGGTGTCTTCGGTGATGGTGACCGGCTGCTGCGTCATGATCTCGGCAATCTTGTTGCCGTGCTCATGAACGAAATCGGCTGCTGCTGCGCTGGGACCTAGAATGAACTTCAGAAACCGGCCGCGCTTGCGTTGGGTGCCGATTTCGCTGCGGCGGATGAAATCACCCTCCGAGACGATGCCGACGAGTTTGCCGGATGCATCGACCACCGGCAGACCGCTGATGTGCTTCTGAAGCATGGTCTTGGCGGCTTCCAGAATCGTGGTGTCCGGTGTGACGGTGATCACGGGCCGGGTCATGATTTGGTGTGCGCGCATGGAGGCCTCCACAGGGTTCCAGATTAAAACCGGTTTTATAAGGCTATTCCAACCGCTACGTCCCAGTTTGACTCAAGTCAAAGGGCAGCTCGGTCCGGCGGCTTGATGCAGCTCAATGTCATCCCGGGCAAGAGGTCGTATCATGTAAAAATGACACGAAATTGGAGGTCGCCATGCTAGAAATTCCCGAATCGGCCGCCGCGATTATTGAGCAATCGGCAGCTGATGCCGCGACGCGATTGACCAAAGCGAACAAGCACGCGCTGGATTTCATGATGGGCGCGCAAAAGGTGATGCTTGAGGAGATCGTGTTCGCAAGCAACGAGTTTCTCGACCGAACGAAGACCGAAACGCATCTGTTCTCCGAGTTCATTTCGAAGATGGCCGGATCGCATTCGGTCAAGGACCTGAAGACAATGTGCCAGGAATGCGGCCAGCATCAGATCGATTTCATCCGCAGGGACAGCGATCGGATTTTCAAGCACGGCGAGCGGATGATCGAAGTCACAGCGAAGCTGCTCCAGCCCGAAAGGTGATCCGTCTTCCGGCTGTCATGGAATTGAAGTTCGATCTTGTGCCCAAAGTAAAACCAATGGAGTCCGTGCAGCCGATGCCGAACCTGCCAATGGTAGACGTTACGCGGCTGCCGTGTCCCGCTCATGCCCCGGGATATGGCGAAAGTCGTTCCAACGTTCCGGCCGTGCAAGGTTCCGATGCCGACCAGGGACAGCAGCCCGAGGCCTACCAGGCCGATCGAGCGTTTCATGCGTTGCTGGCGCGCCTGACTGGCGGCATATCGCCGGTTGCGCTGTCCTTTGCCTTTATCGATTGGGCCACGCATCTGGCGGCGGCGCCGCAGCGGCAAATAGATATTTCCCGGGAGGCTTTGCGGATCACGGGACAGTTATTTGAATCCTCGTTGCATTGTTTCTCCTCCAATCAGGGGCCGTGGTCCCTGATCAAGCCGCAGCCGCAGGATCGGCGCTTCGCCGCGCTGGAGTGGGAGCGCCCGCCGTTCAATCTGCTGGCCCAGGCGTTTCTGCTGAGGGAGCAATGGTGGCACAATGCGACAACCAGGGTGCGCGGCGTTGCACCGCCGAACGAGGCTATTGTCGAGTTCTCGGTGCGGCAGGTGCTTGATATGCTGGCGCCATCCAATTTCGCCGTTACCAATCCCGAGGTGTTGCAGAAGGCGTTCCAGAGTGGCGGCGAGAACTTCGTTTTAGGCATGCAGAACTGGTACAGTGACTGGATGCGCATGCTGTCCGCCGGCAAGCCGCAGCAGGATCAGAATTTCGTCGTAGGCAAGAACGTGGCGATGTCGCCGGGCAAGGTCGTTTTCCGCAACGAGCTGATCGAGCTGATCCAATACTATCCGTCCACGGGCAAGGTGCATCCGGAACCGATCCTGATCGTGCCGGCCTGGATCATGAAGTATTACATTCTCGACTTGTCTCCGCATAATTCGCTCGTGAAATTCCTGACCGATGAAGGCTTTACGGTATTCATGATCTCCTGGCGCAATCCGGGGCCGGAGGATCGCGATATCGCCTTCGACGACTATCGCAAGCTTGGCGTGGAAGCTGCGCTCGATACGATCGGGCAAATCGTACCGGATCGCCAAATTCATGCGCTTGGCTATTGCCTGGGCGGAACGTTGCTGTCGATCGCCGCCGCAACGATGGGACGAAACGGCGACACCAGATTGAAATCCATCAGCTTGCTTGCGGCGCAGACCGATTTTACCGAAGCTGGCGAATTGACCTTGTTCATCAACGAGAGCCAGGTTGCGTTCCTCGAAGACATGATGTGGGAACGCGGCGTCCTCGACACCACGCAGATGGCGGGCGCATTTCAATTGCTGCGCTCGAACGATCTGATCTGGTCGCGGATCACCCGCGACTACCTGATGGGAGAACGGACGCTGCCCAGTGACCTGATGGCCTGGAACGCCGACGCCACGCGCTTGCCGTACCGGATGCATTCCGAATATCTCCGCAAGCTGTTCCTCAACAACGACCTTGCGGGAGGCCGCTTCGCCGTTGAGGGAAGGCCGATTTCGCTGTCGGACATTCACACGCCGATGTTCGTGGTTGGGACGCTTCGCGACCACGTGGCGCCTTGGAGATCCACCTACAAGATTCATTTCCAGGTGGACGCCGACGTGACCTATCTCTTGACCAGCGGCGGCCACAATACCGGCATCGTGGCGCCGCCCGACGAGGAAGGCCGCAGCTATCAGGTCAAGACCAAGAAGGCGGATGCTGCCTATGTCGGTCCTGATGAGTGGCTGAAGACGGCGCCCCATGTCGATGGATCGTGGTGGACGGAATGGACGGGGTGGCTGACCGCGCGATCCGGCGAACCCAGCGAGCCGCCACGGATGGGTGTTGCGCAGGCGGGCGACCGGAATTTGCCCGATGCTCCCGGCGACTACGTTCGGCAGTAATCTGCTGTCATCCCGCGCTCACTCCAGCGCAGCCAGTTTCCGGTAGGTTGCGGCGGCTTCCCTTATCAGTCGTTTTTCGCGCTTGTGGCTGAGGAACTGAAAAGGCGCCCGGACGCCGCCCTCTCGTTCCAGAGCGGTCGCCAGCGCATGGCCTCTTGCATCGTCGTTCAACTGCCCGAGGGACTTTTGCGCCTTACGCAGGTACTTCAGCGCCGTCCTTTGCTTCGAAAAGTGCCTGTCTGGAAACAGGTCTTCGAGAGATTCGATCGAATAGCTTAGTTTTTTGTTCAGCAGACGCAGTCGATGCCGCTTCTCGGTGTCCATTTTGGCAAGCTTGTGGCTCTTCTTCAGAAGCTTCTCCTGCCATCGCGACAATTTCCGCACGCTGTAGGCAGCGATCGGAGAAGTACGCTTCAGAGCGGCCTGCTTTCCCTTCCTGATCGACCAGGGTCCATGCTCGATCCAATCGGATGTGCTATTCACCAGACGTTGATATCTGGCTGACCGGAGCGCCCGCTTCAGATGTCGATGGGCGTCCGTGCACTTCGCCGTCCAGGCCCGATAATGGGGTATGGCTTGCGGCCGCCGTTTGTCGATTGCCTTGAGCCGGTCGACCGCGACGTCCAGATCCCGCATCACGCCAAGGTGGGCGTTCAGCCACTTCAGTTCGGTCCTTATTCGCGTCAGCGTAGCGTCGATAACCATTGGCGAGAAGAACAGTATGGCAGTGCGCAGGTGCGTCAACACAATGCGCATCTGGTGCAGGGCTTCCGGGTTGTCTCCGCATGTTGCCTCATGATTTTCCGTCAAATCCCGGAGATAGCGGCGCGCGATGATTCGAAATGCGGTGTCGCACGCCATCGTTGCATTCAGCCGCGGTATTGGGGCGCGGCGCCGCTGCGGCGTCCGTTCGGCGCGGGAGGCGGTCTCATTTCCTGATCTCGAAGATATGGGCACTGCTGTTTCGTGCTATCGGCCTTGAGCCGCCTCACCATGAGCGGCCTGATCCTGGCAGTGTTCCAGAGTTTTCTCTGGTGTTCCAGATGCGTCTATGACGGTCCAGTCGATGGCACCGGTGTCATATCTCTCCTGAAGTCCGGCGATCTCGGGTGTGGCGTCGGACGCATCGCGCTGGCGGCACCCGACGCGGCTCATTCGGGTCGCAAGGTCGGTTACGAGAAATAGACCGATAAACCGGATATTCAGCTCGCGCGCGGCATCGTAGACCGCGATTCGCTCCTCTTCGCGGGCAAATACCGCGTCGACCACTACGGAATGACCCTGAGCAAGGATCCGCGCCGCGCGTTGTACCAGGATTTCGTAAATTTGTTCAGTAATTTCCGGCCGGTAGGCACTCTCCGGCAGCCGATCCGTTTCGTTGACATTGAACAGTTGCTTTCGCAGCACATCGCTGCGCAGCACGACGGCACCGGGAAGCGGTGCGACATCGGGGGCGAGCGAGCGCGCCAAAACTGATTTTCCGGTTCCGGACAATCCACCAATCGCAACGAGCGTCGGCGCCGGCGGATGGATCGTCAGGCGCGCCAGATCGAAATAGGCCTGTGCTGATTGCAGGACGCCAGCCTTATGGTGATTACCCCGATCAAGACGGGCGAGCATAACATTGGCGCGGATACCCGATCGCAGCGACATGAACAGGGGAAGTGCTGCGAGGGCATCGATATTTTCGCTCGCTGCCACCCCGAGATAACGGTTGAGGAGGGCGTTTGCGGCCGTATGCCGGGCATAGCGGATGAAGTCCATCATCGGAAATGCAAGATCGTAGAGTACGTCGACCGTGGCAATATCGGGATCGAACTCGATCGCATCAAACAGGACTGGCTTGCCCTCGATCAACGCGATGTTGGCCAGATGCAGGTCGCCATGGCAGCGTCGCACATATCCTCGTGCGCCGCGTTGCTCCAATAGTTCGCGTATCAGCGCAAATGCCGAAAGAGACGCTTCGTTGAGGTCGTCGATATCGCCTGTGGGAAAGCAGGCCGCGGTTCGGAACGCCGTGGTATTGCGTTCGATGGTGGAAGGGATCGACGCGATCCAGCGCTGAGCCGGGGCGCTCGGCGCGACCAGGTGAGAGGCCGCCACCGCATCCGCAATGGCGCTGACGAGATCGGGATCCGGCGGGCCGGCTTTGGCGAGGAGGTCGATGGTCTGGCGCTCGTCGAAGCGCGCCATTTCAACCGCAAATTCGACCGGTGTGCCGTCACCGTCGATATCAAGCGATCCATCGGCGCCTTGTGTAATCGGAACCACGCGGTGGTAGATTTGCGGCGCGAACTGGCGATTTATTCTGATCTCTTCATCGCAGGCGGCCTTTCGCTTCTCAAGCGTCGAATAATCCAGAAAGGGAAACCGGACGGCGCGCTTGATCTTCAGGGCGCGGTCGCCTTCGAGAAAGACCGACGCCGCATGGGTATCGATCCGATGGACACCCGGATGGGTCGCGGGGTCGGTCAGGAACGCGAAGATGCTCTCCTGCATGCGGGAGTCGGCTGTGATTGGAGCTGTCATGCGCGAGCCGAGCCTTAGGGTTGCAGGACCGCGGCGCCCAAGATTTGTCCCGTCCGCAGCTTTGTCAGGACATCGTTGGCCTCGGCAAGCGGGAATGCCGTGGTCTGGGTCCGGATTCCGGTTTGGGGGACAATCTTGAGGAAATCCAGTCCGTCCTGGCGGGTGAGATTCGCTACCGACACCAGCTGTCTTTCCTCCCAAAGCAGATTATACGGGAAGCTCGGAATGTCGCTCATGTGGATGCCTGCGCACACCACCCTGCCGCCCTTGCGCACCGCGCGCAGGGCCGCAGGCACCAATTGTCCGGCGGGAGCGTAGATAATGGCGGCATCGAGCGGGGTGTCAGGCCGCTGGTCCGACGCGCCGGCCCACTCCGCGCCGAGTCGAAGGGCCAAGGCCTGCGCGTCGGTGTCGCCAGATCGGGTGAACGCGTAAATGGAGCGGCCCTGCCAGCGCGCGATCTGGGCGACGATGTGCCCGGCTGCGCCGAACCCATAGATGCCGAGCCGCTTGGCGTTGCCCGCCATCACCAGGGACCGCCAACCGATCAGGCCGGCGCACAGCAGCGGCGCGATCGAAACGTCGTCGCCGTCTTCGCCGAGCGGAAAGGCATAGCGCGCATCGGCAATCGTGTGCGTGGCGAAGCCGCCGTCGCGGGTGTAGCCGGTAAACCGCGGATGGTCACAGAGGTTTTCCATGCCCTCTTTGCAGTAGCGGCAGACGCCGCAGGTGTAGCCAAGCCAGGGGATTCCTACGCGGTCGCCGATCCGGTGCGATGCGACATTGCGGCCTACGAGTTCGATGCGGCCGACGATTTCATGGCCGGGAACCAAGGGATACCGGATATTCGGAAGTTCGGCATCGACGACATGCAGGTCGGTCCGGCACACGCCACAGGCGCTTACCTTGACGCGAATTTCTGCGTCGCCGGGCCAAGGCTCCGCGCGCTCCTGCATCTGCAGAGGCGTTCCCGGCGCCGACAGTACCATCGCACGCATCTGTTTCTCCGGAGCGAACCGTATGGCGGACAGGATAATGCATAAGACGGGGAGCCCGCGAGCCCTTGACCTCAATCAAAGGCATGTCGGGGAATCATCTATGAGCTGGAACCCTTGCGCGACCAAAACAGTCATCGCGCTGCCACCGAGTTGGGTTATTGTGTTGCGTCGGCGGCTCGATTACCCGCAGGAACGCGCTAAGAATTATTACCCTCAGGCCAGCGCCAGCCAGGCAAATCAACTAATGTCAACCTATCGTCTAAAAAACGTGCTTTCGCCCCGTTCGGTTGCTCTGGTCGGGGCTAGCCCGCGGCGAGCATCGGTCGGTCGCGCCATTCTCGGAAATATTCGCAAAGCGCAATTCCAGGGTGAATTGGGGCTCGTCAATCCACGCTATGCGGAGATCGACGGCGTTCGCAGCGTCGGCAGCTTGAGCAAATTGCCGTTTGTACCCGAACTCGTGGTGATCACGGCGCCCGCGGCGACAATCGTGGGGCTGGTCGATGAAGCGGGAAGACTGGGTGCCGCGGGCGCGTTGATTATCACCGCCGGACTTGGCCATGGGGCGGGCTCGCTGGCGGAGGCGGCCGAACGCGCAGCTCGCAAGTACGGAATGAGGTTGATCGGACCCAATTGCCTTGGCGTCATGATGCCGGGCGTGAACCTCAATGCCAGTTTCTCCGCGCACATGCCAGGTCCGGGAAATCTGGCGCTGATCTCCCAGTCCGGCGCCATTGCCGCTGGGATGGTGGATTGGGCGGCGCAACGTGCGGTGGGCTTTTCCGGAATCGTCTCCATCGGTGACCAGCTCGATGTCGATATCGCCGATCTGCTGGATTATTTCGCGATGGACGGCAAGACACGGGCGATCCTGCTCTATGTCGAAGCGATCAAGGACGCCAGCAAGTTTATGTCCGCGGCGCGCGCCGCCGCGAGGATCAAGCCCGTCGTGGTCGTCAAATCCGGCCGCATGGCGCAAGGCGCCAAGGCGGCTGCGACCCATACCGGTGCGCTGGCCGGTTCGGACGAGGTCTACGATGCCGCGTTCCGCCGCGCCGGCATCTTGCGGGTATCCGACCTTCGCGAACTGTTCGATTGCGCCGAAACGCTTGGGCGCGTCGAATCTCCGCCAGGCAAGCGGCTGGCGATCCTGACCAATGGCGGGGGCATTGGCGTTCTCGCCGTCGATCGGCTCGTCGAGTTGGGGGGAATTCCCGCAGCAATCGCCCCTGAGACCAAGCAGAAGCTCGACGCGGTATTGCCGCCGACATGGTCCGGATCAAATCCCGTCGACATCGTTGGCGACGCCGACCCCGCGCGCTACGCTGCGGCGCTTGAGCTGTTGCTGGCCGACGCGAGCAATGATGCCGTCCTGGTAATGAACGTTCAGACCGCGATCGCTTCGGCTGATGACATCGCCGCCACCGTAACCGCCGTGGTCGGCAAGTACCGCGCAAAATACAGCCGCTCGGCCAAGCCGGTGCTTGCGGTCTGGGTCGGAGCGGACCAGAACATCGGCGGCCTCTTGAGCGCCGCTGAAATCCCTAACTACCCCACCGAGGATAGTGCTGTGCGTGGCTTCATGCATCTCGTGAAACATCGCGAGGTGGTGACGGCGCTGGCGCAGGTTCCGCCTGCCATGCCAATCGAGTTTGCGCCCGATACCGAGGCCGGCCGTGGAATCGTTGCCGCTGCGCTCGCCGATGGCCGCCATTGGCTCGATCCGGTCGAAGTCAAGCGGCTGCTCGAGGCCTATGACATTGCGATGGTGCCGACGTTTGCGGCCACCGATGCCGAGCAGGCGGCTGCTTACGCTTCAGAGCTGTTCGCGCAAGGCGCCACCGTGGTGCTCAAAATCATGTCGCGGGACATTGTTCATAAGTCCGACGTCGGCGGCGTCGTTCTCAATCTCACTAACCCCGAGGCGGTACGTGTGGCGACGGCCGGGATCCTCTCGCGGGCCAGGGCGCTTCGCCCGGAGGCGCGGATATCCGGCGTCATCGTGCAGGCCATGGTGGTCCGGCAGAAGGCGCGCGAGCTCATTCTTGGCTTCGCAGATGATCCGACCTTCGGAACCGTGATCGTGTTCGGCCGCGGGGGCATCGCGGTCGAGATCATCAACGACAAGGCGCTGGCGCTGCCGCCGCTCGACCTCCAACTGGCCCGCGACCTGATCGAGCGCACCCGCGTCTCGCGGCTGTTACGCGCCTATCGGGATGTGCCCGCGGTCAAGCCAGATGCCGTCGCCATGATTTTGGTCAAGCTGGCGCAGATGGCGGCGGATATTCCGCAGATCCGCGAACTCGACATCAATCCGTTACTGGCGGACGAAGCCGGTGTGCTCGCCGTCGATGCGCGCGTCGCCGTCGGGACGGTGGAGCGAAAGTTCAAGGGGTCAGGCCCCGGCAATTTTGCGGTGCGGGCCTATCCGTCGCAATGGCAGCGGCACCTCGAGGTCAAAGACGGCTGGCGGGTCTTTGTGCGCCCGATCCGGCCTGAGGATGAGCCGCTGATCCATGAATTCCTGCGGCACGTCACCAGTCATGATCTGCGGCTGCGGTTCTTCGCGCCGATGAAGGAGTTCACCCACGAATTCATCGCCCGGCTGACCCAGCTCGACTATGCCCGCGCGATGGCCTTTATTGCGTTGGACGAAACCACCAACGAGGTGCTGGGCGTCGTTCGAATTCACTCGGATTCGATCTACGAGAGCGGCGAATTCGCGATCCTGCTGCGGTCCGATCTCAAGGGCAGGGGACTCGGCTG
>JAYSPJ010000054.1:0-4530 GCA_043722155.1 Bradyrhizobium sp. | reverse complement strand
CACCATCGAGGCGATCCGGATTGCGGATGCGCCGGGCTTCGCGCTCGGCGTGCAGTGGCATGCGGAGTACGATCCGCAGCGCAATCCGATCAATCGCGCATTGTTTCAGGCGTTCGGCGAAGCGCTGGTGGCGCGCAGGCGGGCCGGCTAGCCGCCCATGCCACGCTCGCCTCAACCGGCGAAACCCAGCAGGCATTTCGGCAATCCCCGGTAGCGCCGAAACCCCCGACTTTACAGGATAAGAGATTGATGTTGAAGGCGCTGATTTGAGTTAACGAAAATGCGAGCATTGGATGTAGTTTTGTGTTCCAGATGCGATCACTGCCCGGTCACCAAAGGTTCAAGAACATGGTAAAGTTGGCGGTCGGCGGCGTCAGGCTGTCGACCCGGTTGACGCTCGGGATGGTGTCGCTGGTCCTGGTGACTACAGCCCTTCTGAGCGTCATTACGTATCGCTCCATTACCGAGGTGGCGATCCCGCGTGCCCTGGACCGGCTTGCCACCCGGGCAGCGTTAAGCGCAGCCAAGCTGGAGGCGGCGCTGAACGGCGCCCGCCAGGACATGTTGGTCGTTCAAAGCGCGATCGGTGTGGCGCAACTGGGTTTGGAGCAACTGGGTGTCGCGCGAGCCGCTGTCCCGTTCGCGCGGGAAATCGAGAAGGCCATACGAGAAGGCATTGCCGCACGGTTTTTGGTAGTGCTACAGGCGAAATCCGAATATGCCCGGCTGCGCATCATCGGCCTTGCCGATGGCGGGCGCGAACTTGTAAGCGCTGACCGCAGGGGGCCGGGCGGCACAATCCGCGTCGTCCCCGACGCCGAGCTGATGCAGGTGGGCGAACGCGACTATTTCAAGGGCGCGATCGGCCAGTCAAGGTCCGATGTTTACGTATCGCCCATCGCGCGGGAAAAAGATGGCGGTACCGACCGTCCCGGGGTTCCCGTACTTCAAGTCGCAATACCTCTCCGGACCGCCGACGGAAAACTATACGGCATCACCGTGATCGATTTGGATTTGGGAACGACGTTCGATCGCATTCGTGCCGAGGGGAATGGAGGGAATCAGGTCTTTATTGCAAACGGAGCGGGCGACTATCTGCTTCATCCAGACCGAAGTCGCGAATTCGCGTTTGAGGCCGGGGCCCCGGTGCGCATTCAAAGCGATTTTCCGGGATTCGATGAGGCGTTAGCAGGCGGAGCCGCCAACAGCAGCGGAATTTGGAAGGATCGAAACGGCGAACGGTTCGGGGTGGGTTGGGCGGTGGTGCCCCGCGCGGGCGGGCCCGGATTAAAGATCCTGGTGGCCGCCAGATACGCAAATCTCGATCATGGTCTGGCCGCGGTGAGCAGTTCAGCGCAGATCGGCGGCGGGGTTGCAGTTCTGTTGGCGGTTCTCCTCGCGATCATGCTGGCGCGCTCGCTGTCCGAGCCGCTGGTGCAAATAACCGATGCCGTGAAAGGTTTGTCGCGCGGCGAATTGAAGGTGCTGCCGCCGGGAGGCGGCGCGGAGATTCGCATTCTCTCCGAGGCATTCGCAGGAATGGCGACCGAACTCGGGGCGAAGCAGGCGTTGCTCGAAAATACCATCGCCAGTATCGGCGACCCGGTGCTGGTCGCCGACGAAAGCGGACGGATCGTGATTGCCAACGCCGCTGCCCAGCATCTGCTTGAGATAGGTCCGGGCGCCGATGCGGCCCAGGCATTGCGCCGGTTCAGCTATTTCTATCCGGACGGCGTGACGCCCCTGCCGGCTTCGAGTTCGGTGCTGGCGCGGGCGCTGCGCGGCGAAAGCGTGGACGATATGGAATTCGTCGTTCAACCGGAAGCGCCCCACGTTCCGGCTTACATCGTCGCCAACGCAAGGCCATTAAAGGACGAATCCGGCACGCTGCGCGGCGCTGTAACCGTCTTCCGCAATATCACCGCACAACGGCAAGCGTATCAGTCCTTGGTCGATAGCGAGAAAATGGCGCAAGCCATTATCAATAGCGCCATCGACGCCTTCGTCCAGATGGATGCAGCAGGCGTCATCCTCGACTGGAGCCCGCCCGCGGAATTGATGCTGGGATGGACCCGGTCGGAGGCCGTTGGTGTAAACGTCTGCGATTTGATGGCGCCGGAGTCGCAACGCGCCGCGAACAGGCAAAGGGCCGGTCAATTCCTTCAGGAGTTCACGGATGGCGCGGCGAATGGCCTGAGGTTCGAAATGCTGGCGCTGCATCGGGACGGCAGCGAAATCTTCACCGAAGTGTCGCTGACGGCGTTGCGCCGCGGCGACGGTTACATCGTAAATGCGTTCCTCCGGGACATCACCCAGAAGCGCGCGGCCGAGGAACAGCTTATCCAGGCGCAGAAGATGGAGTCGGTGGGCCAGCTTATCGGCGGTATCGCTCATGACTTCAACAATATGCTTACCGTTATCACCGGTACGATCGAAATCCTGGCCGAGGCGGTTCAGGACAAACCGGATCTGGCGCAAATCGCGGCATTGATCGGCGACGCGGCCGACCGCGGATCGGAATTGACCGCGAATTTGCTCGCGTTCGCCCGTAAGCAACCGCTGCAGCCCGCAAGGATCGACGTCAATGCGCTTGTGAACGAAGCCGCCAGATTGCTGGCGCAGACGCTCGGCAGGCAGATCGAGATCCAGAGGAACCTGAGCGATTATCTGTGGCCGGCGCATGTCGATCCAGGCCAACTCAGTTCCGCGCTCGTCAACCTCGCCATCAACGCTCGCGACGCCATGCCCGACGGCGGAAAATTGATGCTTACGACCAACAATATCACTTTGGACGGGCCGGCCGGCGCAGCAAGGGGGGTCGATCATCCCGGCGACTACGTCGTTGTCGAGGTGACCGACACCGGCACCGGCATTCCCGACGCCATCCGCGACCGGATTTTTGAGCCGTTCTTTTCGACCAAGGAAACCGGCCAGGGCACCGGGCTTGGGCTCAGCATGGTGTTTGGATTCGCCAAGCAGTCCGGTGGCAATATCGAAGTTCGCAGCGAGCCAGGTCGCGGAACCAGCTTCAAGATCTATTTGCCAAGAGCACAGGAGGGCGGCCTCCAGCTGCCGCCGACCGAAGATCTGCAATCGCCGGGCGGCGCCGAAACCATCCTGTGTGTGGAGGATGACCCCAGCGTGCGCGCCTACGTGATCGTTCAACTTCAGAGCCTTGGTTACAAGGTTCTGGTGGCATCGAATGCGGCCGAAGCCCTGGCCATCGCGGAGGCGGGAGCAGAATTCGATCTGCTGTTCACCGATATTGTCATGCCGGGAAAATTGAACGGCAGACAGCTCGCCGAAGCGATGGCCCTGCAGCGGCCCTCGCTGAGGGTGCTGTTCACGTCGGGCTACACGTATGACGCCCTCACCCGGCACGGCCGGGTTTCGTCCGACATCCGCTTGCTGGTGAAGCCGTACCGGCGGGCAGAACTCGCGCGCATGCTGCGGCTCTGCCTCGATCGATCGGCCGATGCCGCAGGCGATGCCATACCACTGCCGTATTCCGTGGAAGCAGACCGTGATCGTTTCCTGCAGGAGCCGACGGATTAGCCGTGTCGCCTCACGCGCCGGCCGCGCGGCACGATGACCAAGGGCAACAGCACCCGCTCAACCAGAAGGCTGGCCGCATCCATCCGCAATGACGCCATATCTCCTCAAGCCGCCTTGTCCACTTTCTCCACCTTCACGCCGCCGCCCTCCAGCAACATGACCTTGTTCAGAAGTTTCACCAGCGCATAGACCGATTCGATCGCCGGCGCCGCCGTATTGGTCAGCCTCGCCATTTCCAGAATCGAACCGATCAGCGCCTCGGTCTCGAGCGAGCGGCCGGCTTCGACGTCCTGCAGCATCGAGGTCTTGTGCGCGCCGACCGCTTCCGCGCCGGCGATGCGCTTGTCGATGCTGACGCGGAAGGTGACGCCGAGTTTCTGCGCGATATCCTGAGCTTCCTTCATCATGGCCGCCGCCAGCGCGCGGGTTTCGGCGAACTGGCAGATGTCCACCAGCGTGGCGTGGGTCAGCGCCGAGATCGGGTTAAACGACAGATTGCCCCATGCCTTCAGCCAGATCTCGGAGCGGATATCCGGCAGCACCATGGATTTCAGCCCGGCCTTGATGAAGACGTCGTGCAATTCCCTGACGCGCGGGCTCTCCTTGCCGTCGAGTTCGCCGATCGGGAAGCGATCGCCCTCGACATGGTGGATTACGCCGGGTGCTGTGGCCGCCGCCGCCGGATACACCACGCAGCCGATCAGCCGTTTTGGGTCGATATGCTTGGTCAGGACGCCGGAAGGATCGAGGCTGTCGAGCTTGTGGTTGTCGTACTGGCCGCCGAGCCGCTGAAAATACCACCACGGCAGGCCGTTCTGCACCGTCAGCACGATGGTGTCGGGACCGAGCAGCGCGTCGATGTCGCGCACCACCTGGTCGAGGAAATGCGCCTTCACCGCCAGCACCACGATATCCTGCTTGCCGGCTTCCGCCGGCTTGTTGACGGCTTTCATTCTGGCGGTCTGGACCTTGCCG
>JAYSPJ010000053.1:0-9981 GCA_043722155.1 Bradyrhizobium sp. | reverse complement strand
GCGCGGCGACCTCTCCCACAAGGGGAGAGGTGGGCACCGGTCCCTTGGCTATCGACGAGTTCAGATTCGTGGACCACGTTACGCCTCGAGATGCCGGCGGGGAAACATCTGCCGGAACAGGCCAGAGACGCTGCCGAACAGCACCGAGCCGACATAGAGCACCGCCGCCACCAGGATGATCGCGGGACCCGACGGCACCTTGGTCTGGAACGACAGTACCAGGCCCGCATAGCCCGACACGACAGCGCTCGCCACCGCGATGCAGATCATGCCGGTGATGTCGCGCGACCAGAACCGCGCGATGCCGGCGGGCAGGATCATCAGGCCTACCGCGAGCAAGGTGCCGAGCGCGTGAAAGCCGTTGACGAGGTTGACGACGACCAGTGCGAGAAACGCCAGATGCGCCGGCGCCCCGGCCCGGCTGACGGTGCGCAGGAACACCGGATCGACGCATTCGATCACCAGCGGGCGGAAGATCACCGCCAGCACCAGAAGCGTGATGGTGGCGTTGAACGCGATCACCAGCAGGGTCTGGTCGTCCATCGCCAGGATATTGCCGAACAGCACGTGCAGCAGGTCGATATTGGTGCCCTTGATCGAGACGATGGTGACGCCAAGCGCCAGCGACACCAGATAGAATGTCGCCAGCGAGGCGTCTTCCTTCAGCTCGGTGTTGCGCGCCACCAACCCGGCCAAAATCGCGACGGTAAAGCCGGCGATCAATCCGCCCGCGGTCATCGCGAACAGGCTGAGGCCCGACAGCAAGAAGCCGATCGCGGCCCCCGGCAGGATGGCGTGCGCCATGGCGTCGCCGACCAGGCTCATGCGCCGCAGCATCAGGAACACGCCGATCGGCGCGCCGCCCAGCGACAGCGCGATCACCGCGGCGAGCGCCCGGCGCATGAATTCGAATTCGGTGAAGGGCGCGATCAGCGTGTCATGGATCATCGGTCAGGCCGCCCGCGACGGCATGTCGTCGACCGCGCAGGCCGGCGCGCCGTCGTCGAAGGCTTCGCACATCCGGCGCGCTTCCGTCAGATTCTCCGATGTCAGGACCTCGGCGGTCGGGCCCCATGCCACCGGGCCGCGCGCCAGCAGCAGGGTTTCCGGAAAATGGGCGCGCACCAGATCCATGTCGTGCAGCGCCGCCAGCACGGTGCGTTTCTCGGCGTGCCAGTGGCGCACCAGCGCCAGCAGGTCGGCCGAGGTCTTCGCGTCGATGGCGTTGAAGGGTTCGTCCAGCACGATCAGGCGGGCGTCCTGCAACAGCACCCGCGCGAACAGCATGCGCTGCATCTGGCCGCCGGACAGCGTCCCGATCGGGCGGTTTTCAAAACCGTTGAGGCCGACGGCGGCGAGCGCCCGGGCGATTTTTTCGCGCGCGGATTTGCCCATGCCGCCGAAAAATCCGACTGAGCGCCAGAGCCCGGTGCCGACGAAATCGTGCACCGAGATCGGAAAGCTGCGGTCGATATCCGCGGTCTGCGGCAGGTAGGCGATATCGCGGACGTTGAGGTCGCCCAGCCCGATCGAGCCCGCCAGCGGCTTGAGGATGCCGACCAGCCCGCGAAACAGCGTCGACTTGCCGGCGCCGTTGGGACCGACCACGGCGAGCAGCGCGCCGGCGGCGACCTCGCCGTCGAGGTGGTGCACCGCAGGGTGCCGGTCATAGCCCAGCGTGACATCGCGGAATTGCAGTTGCGCTGCCATGCTCACCTCATCGCCAGCCACACGACGGCCCACAGGCCGGCGCTGACCGCGAGCGCCGCACCAAGCCGGGCGACAACGGTCATGCGCAGGATCGACCAGGGTGCCGCCTGCGCCGGATGCGGCGACGACGGCCCGTGGCTGTGGACGTGGGTGTGGTGGTGTCCGTGGTCGTGGGAATGCGCGCGGGTCATGAAAAAACGTTATAATATAACATAACTAGTGTCTACGGAGGCGTTTTCAGTGCCTACGGCTTGCCGATCGCCATCGCGATCGCCGCCGCCAGGAACGGGAACGGCAGCGACACCGCGGCGCGGAACCAGACGAAGCGCGCCGGCATAAACGGGATCTCCCACAGCAGCAGCCGCTGGAAGGCGAACAGCGCCCAGGCGGTGACATAGGCAATGACCTGCGGCGGGCCGGCGCCGGCCTTCATGGCGACCGCGCCGAGCGAGAAGCCGATCACCGGACCACCCGGCGTGGCGGCGCCCGCAACTGCGGCCATCAATACGCCGAGCCAGCCGCTATCGGCCCCGAACCAGCCGGTGATGACCTCCTGCGGCAGCACGGCTGCGATATAGCCGGAGCCGATCACGCCGAGGGCCACGCGCGGCACGATATTAACAAAATCCATGGTGCCTTCGCGCGCCGCCGCCGTGAGCACCACGCGGCCGCGCTGCCAGACCATGAAGCCGAGCACCGCAACCGAACCCCACAAGGTGATGTCGATGATCAGGGCGGCGTTCATGACGGCGGCTCGACCTTCGGATACATCCGGACATAGACAATGCGGCCGAGCGCACCGGCCAGAACCGGGATCGGCAGCGAAATCGCGATCCGCCACAGCGTGAAGTCGGTGCCCATGATCGGCAATTCCCAGGCGATGGCGCGGCCATAGCCGATCAGCGTCCAGCTCACGACCATGGCGATGATGGCGCCGAAATCGGCGCCGACCGTGAGCAGCGCAGCCGCCACCGGATAGGCGGTGAACGGCCCGCCCGGCAGGATCGCGCCGAACGCGGTTCCGATCAGCAATCCCTTCAGGCCGGAATTCGGCCCCAGCGCGCGCGACACCTTCTCGTGCGGCAGGATTTCGGCAATGAAGGCGCCGAGCAGGCAGCCCGCCAGCACGCGCGGCAGGATGCCGCCAAACAACTCCAGATCGCTGAAGAGGATTTCGGTGACGCCGCCGACGCCGTCGCGGCGCCACACCAGCACCACGCAGACTGCGACCAGCACGGCGATCACGATCATCGACCAGCCGATCGGCTTGCGGATACGTCCGGGGCGCGGCTCGGTGTCCGCGGCGTCGTCGGCGGGCGCCGGGTCTTTCAGGGGGAGTTCTGCCAAGGCAATATGTCTGGGAGGTGAAAGGGCTGACCCTGCTTAGTCGTGCCGGCACAGCGACGCAAACGGAACGACGGCAGCATCCATGCGCGCCTCAGGCAGGCCCATGCGGGATTGTTCACGTCAGATGGCGCACCAGCGCGAGGCCGGCGAACAGGCCGGCGATCGACAGCAGCACCGACCCCAGCACGTAGAACAGCGCGGAGCCGATCTCGCCCCGCTCGTAGAGCAGCGCGGCATCGAGCGAGAACGCCGAGAAGGTGGTGTAGCCGCCGAGAATGCCGGTCATCACGAACAGCCGCCAGGGCTGCGAGGCCTCGCCCTTGAAGGCGAGATAGCCGGCGATCAGGCCCATGACGAGGGAGCCCGAGATATTGATGATGAAGGTGCCCCATGGAAACGCCGTGCCAAGGCCGCGCGCGCAGGTGACGTTGACGAGATGGCGCAGCGACGCCCCGAGCCCGCCGCCGACAAACACCAGAAGATAGCTTTTCATTTACCCCACCCGCCCGCCGGCCTGTAGCGGCCGCAAACTTGACAACGACCCAGCTGCGCCCCCTCTCCCTTTGGGAGAGGGTTGGGGTGAGGGGTTGCGGTCTATCGTAAGTCCGTAACCCCTCACCCGGCGCTGCGCGCCGACCTCTCCCGATGGGAGAGGTGATACCGAGCACGCAGTGAACGCCACCAATCAACCCTGGCAGTTGTGCCGCAAGCCTGTGATCCTCGCAAGAACCACAAACGAAAGGGCGGCAGTGAGATGCTGCCGCCCCGGGAAAACCATTTCGAAAATTTGTCCCCGTCATTCCGGGGCGATGCGAAGCATCGAACCCGGAATCTCGAGATTCCGGGTCTGGTCCTTCGGACCATCCCGGAATGACAACGCTCGCCTCAGGCTTTCGAGAACAGCTGGTCGACGTACTCCCAGTTCACCAGATGATCGACGAACGCCTTGAGATAGTCGGGACGGCGGTTGCGATAATCGATGTAGTAGGAGTGCTCCCAGACGTCGACGCCGAGGATCGGGGTGGCGCCGTGCACCAGCGGGCTTTCGCCGTTGGCGGTCTTGGAGATTTCGAGCTTGCCGTTCTTGACCGACAGCCACGCCCAGCCCGAGCCGAACTGGCCGACGCCGGCGGCGGCGAAATCGGTCTTGAACTTCTCCAGCCCGCCGAGGTCCTCGGTGATCTTCTTTTCCAGACGGCCGGGCAATTTGCTGCCGCCGCCATTGGGCTTCATCCAGTTCCAGAAATGCAGGTGATTGTAGTGCTGGCCGGCATTGTTGAACAGCGGCGCATTCTTGCCGAACGAGCCCTTGACGATCTCCTCGAGAGACTTGCCCTCGAATTCGGTGCCTTTCAGCAGATTGTTGCCGTTGGTCACATAGGCCTGATGATGCTTGTCGTGGTGGTATTCCAGCGTTTCCTTCGACATATGAGGAGCAAGCGCGTCATAGGCATAAGGAAGGTCGGGAAGCGTGAAGGTCATGGGGGATGTCCGCAATGATGGGAGACGTTGGCTTAACGGGAACCCTTATAGAAGGTTCCGGCGATCTTAAACACAGCAATTTGGGACGACCAGACCAGGCCGCGTACGAGAGAAGAGCGAAAAATGAGCATCGAGATCGACGTATTGAACGGGGACGCATCGTGGCCTGTGGCCGAACCGCTGTTCAACGCGGTCTGGCCGCGCCAGGTCGTTGAAAAGCTGCCATGGGGTCACGTCGAGTGGGCGCATGCCGACCTCCGCGTGCTGATCGAGGCGCCCCAAGGGAGCCAAGCCGGCCTTGCCTGCCATGTCGGCATCTACTTCCGCCACGTGACCTGGGATGGCCGCAAGGTGCAGATCGGCGGCATCGGCGGGGTTGCGACCCGCGCGGACTGCCGGCGGCAGGGTTATGCCAGCCTCGCGCTCAACGCCGCGATCCAGACCATGCGCCATCACGAAGCGGTTCAATTCGCGCTGTTGTTCTGCGAACCGCACAATTTCGCATTTTACCAGTCGCGCGGCTGGCACCCCTTCACCGGCGAAGTCCATGCCGAACAGAAGGAGGGACGAATTCGCTTCGACGCGATGGCGCCCTTCGTGTTCGATTTCACCCGCAAGCCACGGCAAGGCGTCATCGACCTATGCGGCCTGCCATGGTGACCATGCGCAGCGCCGGGGTGGGTTGCGCGCACCGCTCATAATATGTCACTCATAATCCTTTGTGCCTGCAGCGTTGGAGTGACGGGTGACGCATGACCATTGAGGCTCCGCCCGCCGCCCCCGTGACGGTTCCGGCAAACAGCCTGCTGACGTCGCCGATCCTGCCGACCCTGCTGAAGCTGACACTTCCCAACGTCGTCGCGATGCTCGGCACCACCTTGGTGGCGGTCGCCGAAACCTCCTATATCGGCCGCCTCGGCATTGAACCGCTGGCCGCTATCGCGCTGGTTTTCCCTTTCGTCATGCTGACCCAGATGATGTCGGCCGGCGCCATGGGCGGCGGCGTTTCATCCGCGATCAGCCGTGCGCTCGGCGCCGGCGACCGCGACCGCGCGGCGACGCTGGCGCTGCACGCCGTCATGATCGGCCTGCTCGGCGGACTGTTCTTCACCGTGATGATGCTTTTGTTCGGCCGGCCGTTCTTCATGCTGCTGGGCGGGCGCGACGGTGTGCTCGAACAGGCCCTGCAATATTCGCAGGTGCTGTTCTCCGGCGCGGTTTCGATCTGGCTGGTCAATACGCTGGCGTCGGTGCTGCGCGGCACCGGCGACATGCGGCTGCCGTCGGCGACGCTGATCGGGGTCGCCATCGTTCAGATCGCGGTCGGCGGCGCTTTGGGTCTCGGCCTTGCCGGCCTGCCTCAACTGGGCATGCGCGGCGTCGCCGCCGGGCAACTGGTCGCGTTCTCGCTCGGGGCGATATTCCTGGCATGGGTGCTCGTCAGCGGCCGCAGCCGGCTGACGCTGGATTTTCGCGCCTTCAGATTTCAGCGCGCCATGTTCCTCGATATCCTGAAAGTCGGCGCGATATCCTGCGTGGCGCCGCTGCAGAGCGTGCTCACCATCCTGATCTTCACCAAGATCCTGGCCGGCTTCGGCACCGCGACGCTGGCCGGCTACGGCATGGGCTCGCGGCTCGAATTCCTGCTGACCCCGATTTCGTTCGCCTTCGGCGTGGCCGCGGTGCCGATGGTCGGCATGGCGGTCGGCGCCGGCCTCGTCGCGCGCGCCCGCAAGGTGGCGTGGACCGCGGGCGCCGCGTCAGGCCTCACCGTCGGACTGATCGGCCTGATCGTGGCGATCGAGCCGGTGCTGTGGGTTTCCATGTTCACCAGCGATCCCGGCGTCACGGCGGCCGCCTATTCCTATTTCGCCTGGGCCGGCCCGGCGTTCGGGTTTTTCGGGTTGGGCACCTGCCTTTATTTCGCGTCCCAGGGTGCGGCGAAGGTCGGCGGTCCGGTGCTGGCGGGAACCGGCCGGTTGCTGCTGGTCGGGCTCGGCGGCTGGTGGCTGGTGTCGATCGATGCCCCGGCCTGGACGCTGTTCGCGCTGGTCGGCGCCGCCATGGTACTGTTCGGCCTCGGCGTGGCCGCATCGGTTCGCCTGACGCGCTGGGGTCCGTGAGCTCCCTCGCTCGGCAGTTGCCGCATTGCACAAATTCGATTTTTTGTTATGCAGGCCCGGTTTGAGGGAGAGGCCCATGTCTTGCCGATTCGGCATCATCATTGCGATCCTGGCGGCGGTGTTCGGCGCGCCTTCGGCGCAAGCGCAGGCCGGCGGTGACGCGACCGGCATCTGGCTGACCCAGGCCGGCGACGCCAAGGTGCGCGTCAGCAAATGCGGCGGGGGAATTTGCGGGGTCATTGTCTGGCTGCGAGAACCGATCGACCCCGCCACCGGCAAGCCGCAGGTCGACGACAAGAATCCCAACCCGGGCCTGAAGCGGCGCCCGATGATCGGGCTGCCGCTGTTCAGCGGCCTGCAGCCATCAGGTCCGAACAAATGGTCCGGCCAGATCTACAACGCCGATGACGGCAGCCACTATGCCAGCAACGTCTCGGTATCGGGTCCGGCCACGTTGAAAGTCGAAGGCTGCGTCGGCCCGCTCTGCGGCGGCGAAACCTGGTCGCGATCGAAGCGGTAATATCCACTCACGCCGCCATCGCCTTCAGCGCTGATGCCGCCGAGGCATAGCCGCCGCGGGCGCCATCGATGAAGTGCACGTGGTCGCTGCGCAGCGCCGAGGGCGTGAAGCAGGTCATCATCGCGGCATCCTGCCGGTGCAGGCCATAACGCACGATTCCACCTGAAGCCGCCGCGGCCAGGACTTTCGTCAGCGCGCGTTCCAGCTCCGGCGTGCAGTCGAGGATCATGCGCAATCCGTCGTCGTATTTGCGGAAGTCGGAATTCTCCACCACCTGCCGCACATAGGTTTTCGGCACGAAGCCGCCGACGCTGATGCCGAAGCGCATCACGACATAGGCAAACAGCGTGTTGGCGAGCACGAAGGCGCGCCGCCGCAACAGCGAGCCGCCGCGCCCCGCGCGCGCTTCGTACTCGACTCCCGCCGGCGGCCATTTCAGCGGCGGGCCGTCCGGCGGCACCGGCCGCCCCGCATCGGGACTGCGCTCGACCAGCGCGATGAGGTCCTCGATCACCTTGCGAAAGGACTGGGGATCGGCAGCGCGCGCGGGCACCACCAGCACCGAGAGAATGAGACCGCGCGCGGAGGGAATTTCCTCGAACCGGCACGACAATCCCGTGAGATCCGGCTGGGTGCCCGGCGCGGCCTTCGGCACCGCGAACTCGCCGCGCTTCATCGCCGTCTCCGCCCAGCCGAGTCCGCCGCCGGAGAACATCGCATAGGACAGATTGGCCGATGGGCCGAACCGGGCGACGCGAACGTCGAGGCCCTGCGCCCGCACCGCCGACACCGGCACCAGCGCCACCCGCATCACGAGGTCGAGGCTCTCCTCGACCCAGATCGCGGTCGCCGCCATGGCTTCGCGGGTATGCGCGAGATCCTCGGGCGACACCGCGAAACTCGCGCCGTCGCCGCCGAACACGAAGGGAAACTCGCGGCCCTCCAGCGCATTGGCGACCGCCGCGATCACCGAGGCCCCGGCCATGTTGACCGCCTTGTACCGCGCGTCCGCGATCGCCCTGGTCGATTCCACGATATCGGCGACGCCGATCGACCAGTCGTCCGGCAACGGCGAATACAGCGAAGGCTCCATCAGGCTGGCAAAGCCGCGAAAGACCGGGATGGAGCCGTAAAAAGTGTCGCTGGGTGTGGTCATGGGTGCGCGATCGTCCGGTTCCGGGCCGTCCAAGAGGTACGGTCGGTTCTGGAATTTGGGTTCAACGCATTGAATACAAACAGCCCGCGCATACAAAGCGTTTTCCGGCTTACCGGTGCCCTACCCGCCCTTCGCCACCCCCTGCAACACCAGCCGGTTGAGCCGGCCGGCAAACGCAGCCGGGTCCTCCGGCAGTTCGCCGTCGAGGATTTGCGCCTGCTCCAGCAACAGGAACGACAGGTCCGCGGCGGCGGCGCTGTCGCCTGAGATCGCCGCCACCAGCGGATGCCTCAGATTGATCTCGAGGATCGGTTTGGTGCCGGCGCCGCGATTTTGCCGCGCCAGCAGGCGTTCCAGTTCGCGGTCCGGGCCATGGCTGCCGGCGACCAGGCAGGAAGCGCTCGACGTCAGCCGCTGCGAGGCGCGGACATCCGATACGCGCTCGCCCAGATTGGCCTTGATCACGGCGATGATCGTGGCCTCATCGGCTTCCGGTTTTGTTTCTTCCTTGTGGTCGTCGAGTAGCGGGATCAGACCGAAATCGATGTCGCCCTGGCTCAGCGACTTCAGCGGCTTGCCGTCGAAATCGAGGGCTGCCGAGGTCCAGAACGCATCGACCGGATCGGTCAGCAGCAGCACCTCGATGCCGCGGGCGGCCGCCGACTCCAGCTTGGGATTCGACTTCAGCCGTTCGATGCTGTCGCCGACCAGGAAGTACACTTCGGTCTGGTTCGGTTTGGCGTCCGCGAGGTATTGTTTCAGCGACCGGTTCTCGCCCGCCGTGGTGGTGAAGCGCGACAGCGCCAGCAATTTCTCGCGCCGCTCGAAATCCTCGTAGAGGCCTTCCTTGATCACCGGGCCGAAGGCGTCCCAGATCTTCGCAAAATTCTCCGGCTCCTTGTCGCCGAGCGTCTCCAGCTCGCCGACGACGCGGCTGGTCACGGCTTTGCGGATCTGCGCCAGCTGCGGATTGTTCTGCAGCATCTCCCGGGAGATGTTGAGCGGCAGGTCCTCGCTGTCGACCACGCCGCGGATGAAGCGCAGATAGGCCGGCAGCAGGTCGGCATCGTCGGTGATGAAGACCCGGCGGACATAGAGTTTGACCCTGCCCTTGCGCTGCGGCTCGAACAGGTCGAACGGTTTTGTCGACGGCGCGAACAGCAGCACCGCATAGGAGTAGCGGCCCTCGGCGCGGTAATGCAGCGTCATCGCCGGCTCGTCGAACGCGTTGGCGACCTGTTTGTAGGCCTGTGCGTAGTCCTCCGGCTTCAGTTCCGACTTCGCGCGCTGCCACAGCGCGCTGGCCGAATTGATCTGGCGCGGCTCGCCTTCTTCCGGCACCAGTTCGATCGGGAACTGGATATTGTCGGAATAGGCGCCGACGATGCGCTCGATTTCGTAGGCCTCGAGGTATTTCTTGGCGTCGGGTTTGAGGTGGAGCACGATCTCGGTGCCGCGCGCGACGCGTTTGGCGTCTTCCTCGCCGGCCGGGGCGATCTCGAATCCGGCCCCGCCGGACGACGACCAGGTCCAGACCTCGTCGGTGCCGGCCCGCCGGCTGGTGACGACGATGCGGTCGGCCACCATGAAGGCGGAATAGAAGCCGACGCCGAACTGGCCGATCAGCCCGGCGCCGTCCTTGG
>JAYSPJ010000052.1:0-9674 GCA_043722155.1 Bradyrhizobium sp. | reverse complement strand
GTAGGTCTTGCCACCAACCTTGAGGGTCTTTTGGCATTTGAAGCTGTCGAGCGAGGTCATGTGTGGCAATCCCAATTGTCAGTTATACCCGGAAAGGGTATTTAGGCACCGTCGGAGAGGCTTGGCCTGGTGGCTTGCAGCGGTGGATTGTGTGCTGCATCAAGTTCCGGCTTATAGAATCTTTCTAGGAGCACCGCCACACCGGCAAGCGTGCCGCAGCGTTGCGGTACCCACAAATTCCGATGCGGTACCCATGGTTTCCAAAGGGCTGTGAAAGGCCAGAATGCGGCTCTCGGGAAGCGGCGTCAGATGTGTGCGGGGCGGCCGGGAAGTGTTCTCGGGCGTCGATTTCGCGGCGTCCGCGGGCGAGGCGCTGGCCGTCACCGGTCCCAACGGCTCCGGCAAAACCTCCCTGCTGCGGTTGATCGCGGGCCTGCTGACGCCGGAGGGCGGATCGATCGGTCTCGAGGGCGGCGAGGGGGAACTGACCCTGCCCGAACAGGCCCACTTTCTCGGCCACCGCGACGCCCTCAAACCTGCCCTCAGCGTGGCGGAAAACCTCGCATTCTGGCAGGAATTTCTCGGCGGCGAGACCTTCGGCATCGCCGACAGCGTAGCCGCGGTGGGGCTCGACCATGCCGCGCACCTGCCGGCGGCGTTTCT
This sequence comes from Bradyrhizobium sp., assembly GCA_043722155.1. Taxonomy (GTDB): domain Bacteria; phylum Pseudomonadota; class Alphaproteobacteria; order Rhizobiales; family Xanthobacteraceae; genus Bradyrhizobium. The sequence goes on along the minus strand of JAYSPJ010000052.1, from coordinate 9,011 downwards.
GTCGGCCGGGCAGCGGCGGCGGCTCTCGATCGCCCGCCTGCTCGCCGCACGGCGACCGATCTGGCTGCTGGACGAGCCGACCAACGCGCTCGACACGGCCGGGCAGGCCATGTTCGCCGCCCTGATGGACGATCATCTCGCCCGCGGCGGCCTGATCATCGCCGCGACACATGCCCCCTTGGGAATTGCCGCGCGCGAACTGCGGATCGGGGCCCCTGCATGACCGCGCTGGCTGCGCTGATTCGACGGGACATCAAGATCGCGCTGCGGGTCGGCGGCGGCGCGCTGATCGGCGTCTTGTTCTTCCTCACCGTGGTGGTGCTGATGCCGTTCGCGGTCGGGCCCGACCTCGCATTGCTGACACGCCTGGGCCCCGCGATTCTCTGGCTTGGCGCGCTGCTGGCCAGCCTGCTTACCCTCGACCGGCTGTTCATGGCCGACCATGAGGATGGCTCGCTCGACCTGATCGCGATGAGCCGCACCCCGCTGGAACTGACCTGTGCCGCCAAAGCGCTGGCGCACTGGCTGGCCGCGGGTTTGCCGCTCATCCTCGCAACCCCGGTGCTCGGCCTGTTGCTGAATCTCGATGCGACCTCGACGGCGGCGGTCGCGTTGACGCTGCTGGCCGGCACCCCGGCGCTGACGTTTACCGGCATGATCGGCGCGGCGCTGGCCGTGACGCTGCATCGCGGCGGGCTGCTGCTGGCCGTGCTGGTGCTGCCGCTGTCGATCCCGGTGCTGATCTTCGGCGTCGCCGCCTCGCAGGCCGCGATCTCAGGACCGCTGTCGTTCGGAACGCCGTTTTCGATCCTGTGCGCGCTATCGCTGGTCAGCCTCGTGATCGGACCGTTCGCGGCCGCCGCGAGCCTGCGGCACGGCCTGGATTGATACCGATCAACTCTCGCGGAGCCGAAATGAAACAAAGGAAGTCAGATTGCCTGCCGCGACCGCGGCGACTATCAGGGATGCCATGACGCTGATCGATCTCGCCAACCCGACCCGGTTCCTCAACCTGACCGCGCGGATTTTGCCGTGGCTTGCGGCCGCGACCGCCGTCCTGCTCGTGGTCGGCCTTTACCAGGCCGCGATGGCGCCCGACGACTACCAGCAGGGCGCGACCGTCAAGATCATGTTCATCCACGTGCCGAACGCCTGGCTCGCGATGTTCGTCTGGGGCGTCATGAGCCTTGCCGCATTGGGCACGCTGGTGTGGCGGCATCCGCTGGCGGACGTCGCCGCCAAGGCCGCCGCGCCGATCGGAGCGGCCTTCACCTTTCTGGCGCTGGTCACGGGTTCACTGTGGGGACGGCCGATGTGGGGCACCTACTGGGAGTGGGATGCGCGGCTGACCTCGGTGCTGATCCTGTTTCTGATGTATCTCGGCCTGATCGCGCTGTGGCGCGCGGTGGAAGATCCGTCGCGCGCGGCGCGCGCCGCCGCGATCCTGACGCTGGTCGGCGCCCTCAATCTGCCCATCATCAAATTCTCGGTGGACTGGTGGAATACGTTGCATCAGCCGGCCTCGGTGCTGCGGATGGGCGGACCTTCGCTCGACCGCGCCTTCCTGATTCCGCTGCTGGTGATGGCGGTGGCATTTTCGCTGTTGTTCATCACGCTGCATCTGGCGGCGATGCGCAACGAGATCCTGCGCCGCCGGGTGCGCAGCTTGCAGATGATGCAAGCCAGCCGGCGTTCGGCGTGACCGCGATGTCGCTCGGTCCCCACGCCTCCTTCGTCGTGACATCCTACGCGCTGGCAACGACCGTGGTGCTGATCCTGATCGTCTGGATCGCGATCGATTATCGCCGCCAGAAGGCGCGCCTGCGCGAGCTCGAAGCCAGCGGCGTGACCAGGCGCTCCGGCCGCGGCGTGGCGGACATCTGATGGGCGAGCCCTCGATCCCGGACACACCGCGCCGCCGGCGCTGGCTGGTGGCGCTGCCGCTGCTCGGCTTCATGGCGGTCGCCGCCCTGTTCCTGCTGCGGCTGTATGGCGGCGATCCCTCGAAAATCCCCTCCGCGCTGATCGGCCGCCCGGCGCCGCAAACCGCGCTGCCACAGCTGGAGGGCCTCGTCCAAGACGGCGTCCAGGTACCCGGGCTCGATCCGGCTGTGTTCAAGGGCAAGGTCAGCGTCGTCAATGTCTGGGCGTCCTGGTGCGTGCCCTGCCACGACGAGGCGCCGCTGTTGACCGAGCTCGGCAGGGACAAGCGGCTGCAGCTCGTCGGCATCAACTACAAGGACGCGCCCGACAACGCCCGGCGCTTCCTCGGCCGCTACGGTAACCCGTTCGGCTTCGTCGGCGTCGACGGCAACGGCCGCGCCTCGATCGAATGGGGTGTCTACGGCGTGCCGGAGACTTTCGTGGTCGGACGCCAGGGCACGATCCTCTACAAGCTGGTCGGTCCGGTGACGAAGGCTAATTTTGAGACCGTGCTCAAAGCCGAGATCGACAAGGCCCTGAAGGCGGGGCAGTGATCTCTCTCGACCTCATCCTGAGAGTTTGTGAATCTATTGATTTTGCTTTTTCCGACCTGTGTCAAATCAAGCACTTAGGACCCGTAAAAACGTCGAAATTCGAGATTCACAAACTCTGAGGAGCGGCGCCTTCGCCGCGTCTCGAAGGATGAAAATGCGAGGGCTCTCATGGTTCGAGACGGCGCAAGAGCGCCTCCTCACCATGAGGGATCAAGCAGCCTCAAAATAAATTCTCGCTTTTATCTGCCGTTCATTTGGCGGCCATGGCGCCGCCACGAATTCGAAGCTAGCTTGATTGCGTTACTTAAACCGTCCTTGGAGGGACACCCAAATGCGTCATTTCACGCTCGCTTCACTTGCTGCAACTGCGCTGACCCTTGGTCTGCTGACGGCTACGCCGTTGATGGCCCAGGCTACCCAACCCGCCGCCAAATCCGACAGCAAAATGGCTCCCGCGCCGAAAGCGCCGGCCACTGAATCGAAAATGGCCCCCGTCGCCGCCCCCAAAGCCGAACTGGTCGACATCAATTCGGCGACCGCGGAACAGCTCGACGCACTCCCGGGTGTCGGCAAGGCCTATTCGGCCGCGATCATCAAGGGCCGTCCCTACAAGGGCAAGGACGATCTGGTGCAGAAGAAGATCCTGCCCGAGAAGACCTATGACGGCATCAAGGACAAGATCATCGCCAAGCAGAAGAGCTGATTAATCCGTCATTGCGAGCGAAGCGAAGCAATCCAGCTTCATGAAAAGCTGGATTGCTTCGGCGCAGAGCCCGATCGAGGGCTTTCACCCCTTCGTCACGTCACCCGCTTCCGCCTCGCTCGCTTCCAGCGAGACAGGCGCCAGATGACAGCGCTTGATCAGCGGCATCTGCGTCACCGCAAACAGCATCGTCAGCGGCACCATGCCGAACACCTTGAAGCCGACCCAGAAATCGGTGGTCTGGGTGCGCCAGATAATCTCGTTCAGGACCGCCATGGCGAGAAACCACAATGCCCAGCGCAGCGTCAGGACGCGCCAGCCCTGCGGCGTGAGATTGAACATCTGGTCGAACATGATGGCGATGAAGGAGCGGCCGAACAGCAGGCCGCCGCCGAGAATCCCTGCGAACAGCGTGTAGACAATCGTCGGCTTCATCTTGATGAAGGTCTCGTCATGCAGCAGCAGCGTCAGGGTGCCGAACACGACGACGACGACGGCGGTCACGATCGCCATCATCGGAACGTGCCGCGTCACCACATAGGACGCGATCATCGCCGCGATCACCGCCACCATGAACGCGCCGGTGGCGACGAACAGGTTGAACTTGGCGTTGGCCACGAAGAAAATCATCAGCGGACCGAGTTCGGTCGCGAGCTTGAACAGCGGATGCGGCGTGGTTTTGTCCATGGTTCGGTCCATCAAATCCAGTTTGCCGCCATCCTTCGAGACGCATCGCTTGCGCGACGCTCCTCAGGATGAGGACTTTTTCCTCTTGCTCCGATCTCATCCTGAGGAGCGGCGCCTTCGCCGCGTCTCGAAGGATGAGATTATTCAATCCCCGCGATTGCCTGCGCGAAATCGCGGGCGGTGAAGGGCGCCAGATCGTCGATGCCCTCGCCGACGCCGATGAAATGCACCGGCAGTTTGTGCTTTTCGGCCAGCGCCACCAGGATGCCGCCCCGCGCGGTGCCATCGAGCTTCGTCATGACCAGACCCGTCACGCCTGCCGTACGATGAAACGCCTCGACCTGCGACAGCGCATTTTGTCCTACCGTGGCATCCAGCACCAGCAGCACTGCATGCGGCGCCGAGGCATCGACCTTCTTGATGACGCGAACCACCTTTTCGAGCTCGTTCATCAGCTCGGCCTTGTTCTGCAGCCGGCCTGCGGTATCGATCAGCAGCACGTCGCGTTCTTGCTCGCGCGCCGCGGTCAGGGCGTTGAAGGCCAGGCTTGCGGAATCCGAGCCCTGCGCGGCCGCGATCACAGGCGACCCCGTGCGCTCGCCCCAGATCTTCAGCTGCTCGATCGCGGCGGCGCGAAAAGTGTCGCCGGCCGCCAGCATCACCTTACGGCCTTCGGCGGCAAGTTTAGCGGCGAGTTTTCCGATGGTGGTGGTCTTGCCGGAACCGTTGACGCCGACCACCAGAATGACGAACGGCTTTTGCGCTTCGTCGATCACCAGCGGTTTTGCCACCGGCGACAAGACCTTCTCGACTTCGGTCGCGACCACGACTTTGACGTCGTCCGTCGAAATCGTCTTGTCGTAACGGCCGTGGCCTACCGCGGCGGAAATGCGTGCCGCCACCTCGGTGCCGAGATCGGCGCGCAGCAGCACGTCCTCGATATCCTCGAGCATGGCGCGGTCGAGCTTGCGCTTGGTGACGAGATCGGCCACCGCCGTCCCGAGCGAACTCGAAGTGCGCTTCAGCCCGCTGGACAGCCGCCGCCACCAGCTCAGTTTTGTCTTTTCCGGAGTGTCGTTCATGTCCGGCGTGTGTTAGCGGTTTCGCGCCATGAGCGAAAGTCTCGACCGATCGATCCAGGTTCCCGAGTTGACCGCGGACGAAATCCAGGCCCGCGTGCTTCACCGCGACGGGCTGATGCTGGTGATCGACAAGCCGGCGGGGCTTCCGGTGCATCGCGGCCCCAAGGGCGGCGCCAATCTGGAATCCTCGTTCGATGCCCTGCGCTTCGGGCTGCCACGGCCGCCGGTGCTGGCCCACCGGCTCGACCGCGACACCTCGGGCTGTCTCGTGCTGGGACGCCACCGCAAGGCCACGGCCTCGCTCGGCCTGTTGTTCAAGCATGGCAGGATTTCAAAGACCTATTGGGCGGTGGTCGAGGGTGGCCCTACCGAGGATGAAGGCACTATCGACATGCCGCTCGGCCGCCTCAACGCCGAACGCGGCTGGTGGCAGAAGCCCGACCCCGAGGGGCAGACGGCGGTCACCAACTGGAAAGTGCTGGGGCGCGGCGGCGGCCTCAGCTGGCTCGCACTCGAACCGGTCACCGGCCGCACCCATCAATTGCGGGTCCACTCCGCCGCCACCGGCTGGCCGATCGTCGGTGACAACATCTACGGCAGCGGCCCGCGTTTCGGCGAACCGACCCTGCATCTGCATTCCCGCGAGATCGTGATCCCGATTTCGAAGAACAAGGAGCCGGTGCGCGTGGTGGCGCCGGCGCCGGCGCATTTGCATGAGCGGCTCAGGGCGTGCGGGTGGAACGGGGAGTGACTTTCTTCCCTCTCCCCTTGTGGGAGAGGGTGGACGCGATGCGCAGCATCGCGGACGGTGAGGGGTCTGTCTCCGCGGATAGAGACCCCTCATCCGGCGCGCTCAGGATCGCGCCACCTTCTCCCGCAAGGGGAGAAGGGAAGAAAGCTCACGCTGCCTTCTGCGGCGCCGGCTTGCGATGGCGCAGGAAGCGGCCGAGCAGGCGGCGTTTGCCCTTGCGCGGAATGAGATCGATGTCGCTGACCAGTTTGGCCCCGCCCTTGCGGCGCTCCAGCACGATTTTTCGGCTGTGGAAGGCCTCCAGCTCGGCGCGATGGCCTACGCTGACCACGGTGGCGTTGGGCAGCTCCTTGTTCATCAGCTCCATCATCTTGTCCTGGCTTTTTTCATCGAGCGCCGAGGTTGCCTCATCCAGCACGATGATGTCGGGGCCGTGCAGAAACAGCCGTGCAAACGCCAGCCGCTGCTTCTCGCCACCGGACAACGTCTGGTCCCATGGCGCGTCGTCCTCGATCTTTTCCTTGAGATGGCCGAGGCCGACCTTGTCCAGCGCTTCGCCGATCACTTCCACCGTCCAGTCCTCGGCGGCTCCGGGATAGGCCACCGCGCGGCGCAGCGTGCCCGAGGGCACGTAAGGCCGCTGCGGCAGCATGAACAGCCGCCGGTCCGGATGGAAATTGACGCTGCCGCCGCCCCATGGCCACAGCCCCGCGATCGCCCGCACCAATGTGCTCTTGCCGGTGCCGGATTCGCCGGCCACCAGCAATCGCTCGCCCGGCTCGATCACCACTTCGGCCTCGCCGACGACGGCAGTGCCATCGTCGAGCGTCACCGAAAGGTCGTTGAGGCTGAGCATGGCCTCGCCTTCGGTTGCGCCGCGCTGGATGCGGCCGATGCCATCGCCGCGCTCGGCGCGCTCCAGCCCGTCGAGCGACATCATCAGCGAGGCGATGCGGCGCGCGCAGGCGTTCCAGTCGGCCAGCCGCGGATAATTGTCGACCAGCCAGCCGAACGCGCTCTGAACGATGGTGAAGGCGGAGGCCGCCTGCATCACCTGCCCGAGCGTCATGCTGCCGTCGAGAAATTTCGGCGCGCACAACAACAGAGGCACCACCGGCGCGATCAGGCTCGACCCCTGCGACACCAGCGTGGTGCGCATGTGCTGGCCGGCAAGCCGGGCCCATTGCCGCAGCACCTTTGTAAAATTCTTGTCGATGCCGTCGCGTTCTTCCGCCTCGCCGCCCAATAGCGCGATGCTTTCGCCGTTCTCGCGCACGCGGGTCAGGGTGTAGCGAAACTCGGCCTCGGCCTGGTTCTTGCCCTCGGAGACCTGCACGAAGCTGCGTCCGATCGTCATGATCGAACCCGAGGCGATCGCGGCATAGAGCACCGCGGCAATGACGAGGAAGCCGGGAATGGTGATGGCCGAACCCGCCACCGTCACCGTCAGTGCGCCGCCGATGGTCCAGAGCACCACGATGAAGGTGGTGGCCGAAAGGAACGCCGAGGTCACGCCGGCGGCAAAATCCACCGGCGCATCGGTGGCGACCCGCAGATCCTCGGCAATGCGATATTCCGGATTCTTGTGGTCGCCGCTGACGAGATTGAGCTGGTAATAGCGGCCGTTGCTCAGCCAGCGCGACAGCACCGAATTGGTCAGCCAGGCGCGCCAGCGGCGCTGGATCCCCATGCGGGTGAAGACTTGCGTCACGCCGAGCAAGACGCTGCCGATCGCCAGCGGGAAGAACACCGCGGTCAGATAAAGCACGCTGGCCGAATCGCGTTTCTCGATGGCGTCGAAGATCGCCCGGTTCCAGACATTGATGCCGTACTGGAATCCGACATTGGTGACGATCAGGATCACGAGCCCGAGCGAGAATATCCACGCCAGCCGGTCGCCGCCCTTGCCCCAAAATCCCTTGGCGCTGATCCAGAACCGCGTCAGCAGATAATCCTTGCGGACCTGCTCGGCCTCTTCCGGCGTCAGTTCCGGATCGGGCTCCAACAACTCCGGTGGAGGCGGCTCGACGTGGTCGCCGCCTTCGGCGGCAACCTCGACGAATTCTGGTTTCTTCGCAGCCTTTGACGTCGCGGCAGGTCTGGACATGCCCGATAACGCGAAGGAAATCAAAAGGTTCCCTTCAGGCAGGGGAGAACAAGGTCACCACCCGACCGGTAGCAGCAAGCCGCGCGTCAGATCTGCCGCTCGACCATCTTCAGCTTGAGTTCGGCGATGGCCTCGGCGGGATTGAGGCCCTTCGGACAGGCCTTGGCGCAGTTCATGATGGTGTGGCAGCGGTAGAGCCGGAACGGATCCTCGAGATTGTCGAGCCGTTCGCCGGTGGCTTCATCGCGGCTGTCCTTCACCCATCGGTTCGCCTGCAGCAATGCGGCCGGGCCGAGATAGCGGTCGCTGTTCCACCAGTAGCTCGGGCATGAGGTCGAGCAGCAGGCGCAGAGGATGCACTCGTAGAGGCCGTCGAGCTTTTCGCGGTCCTCGTGGCTCTGCCGCCATTCCTTCTGCGGCGTCGGCGTGGTGGTCTTCAGCCACGGCTCGATCGAGGCGTATTGCGCGTAGAAATTGGTCAGGTCCGGCACCAGGTCCTTGACCACGGGCTGGTGCGGCAGCGGATTGACCTTGACCGCGCCGTCCTTCACGTCGTGCATCGACTTGGTGCAGGCCAGCGTGTTCTGTCCGTCGATGTTCATGGCGCAGGAGCCGCAGACGCCTTCGCGGCAGGAGCGGCGGAAGGTCAGCGTCGGATCGATGTGGTTCTTGATCCAGATCAGCCCGTCGAGCACCATCGGACCGCAATCATTGGTGTCGATGTGATAGGTGTCGATGCCGGGATTCTTGCCGTCGTCCGGGTTCCAGCGATAGACCTTGAACTCGCGCGTCTCGGTCGCGCCCGCCGGCTTCGGCCAGGCCTTGCCGCCGGTGATCCTGGAATTTTTCGGAAGCGCGAATTCAACCATGCTTGCAAGCCTTCGCTGTCGAGTTCAATACACCCGCGCCTTCGGCGGGATGTACTGCACGTCGTTCGTCATCGTGTAATCGTGCACCGGGCGGTAGTCGATCGTGGTGTCGCCGCGCTCGCCGATCCAGGCCAGCGTGTGCTTCATCCAGTTCTTGTCGTCGCGATCGGGGAAATCATCGCGGGCATGCGCGCCGCGGCTCTCGGTGCGGTTGGCCGCCGAGTCCATCGTCACGACCGCCTGCACGATCAGATTGTCGAACTCCAGCGTCTCGATCAGGTCGGAATTCCAGACTAGCGAACGATCGGAGGTCCCGACGTCGCCGATGCCGCCAT
>JAYSPJ010000051.1:0-1645 GCA_043722155.1 Bradyrhizobium sp. | reverse complement strand
GTCGGCGATCTCATGCTCGACGAATTCGTCTACGGCGAGGTCTCGCGGATTTCGCCGGAAGCGCCCGCGCCGGTCATTGCCGTGCGGCGCAGCGAGACCAATATCGGCGGCGCCGGCAACGTCGCGCGCAACATCGCTTCGCTCGGCGCACGCTGCATTTTTGTCGGGCTGATTGGCGAGGACGATGCCGCCGCGGCGTTGAAATCCGCGCTGGCGCGGGAAGGCGGAATCGAGAGCGTGCTGGTTTCCGACCCGTCGCGGCCGACGACGCGAAAGGTGCGCTTCGTCTCCGAACATTTCTCCACCCACATGTTGCGCGCGGACTGGGAACTGGCGCAGCCGGCCTCCGCCGAGGTCGAGCAGAAGCTGATCGACGCCATCCTGCCGCAGCTCGCCCGCGCGGACATCGTGCTGTTGTCCGACTATGCCAAGGGCGTGCTGACCGCGCGGGTGATCCGCAACGTCATCGACGCGGCGAAAAAACTCGGCAAGCGCTGCATCGTCGATCCCAAGAGTGCCAATTTTGCGATCTATCGCGGCGCCACGCTGCTGACGCCCAACCGCAAGGAATTTTCCGAGGCGACCCGCAGCCGCGCCGATACCGAAAAGAGCATCGCCGACGCAGCACGGGACGCGATGCAGCTGGCGGACTGCGAAGCGATCCTGGTGACGCAGAGCGAGCACGGCATGACGCTGGTGCCGCGCCAGGGCGAGGCGATCCATGTGCCGGCGCATCCCGTCAAAGTGCGCGATGTCTCCGGCGCCGGCGACACCGTCGCCGCGGTGCTGGCGGTAACGCTTTCGGCCGGCGCCGATTGGGAAACCGCGTTGCGAATGGCGAATGCGGCGGCCGCGGTAGCCGTCGGCAAGAAGGGCACCGCCAGCGTGACGTCAGCCGAATTGCGGCGAAGAATTCTGCCGCATGCGTTCCTGGCGGCGGAAGAAAAGATCGTCGCGTCCGGCGGCGGCCTCGAGACGAAGCTTTCGGATTGGCGCCAACAGGGGTTGCGGGTCGGTTTCACCAACGGTTGTTTCGATATCCTGCACCCCGGCCACGTCAAGGTACTCACTGCGGCGCGCGGCGCCTGCGACCGGCTGATCGTGGGTCTCAATAGCGACGCCTCGGTGAAGCGGCTGAAGGGCGAGGCGCGCCCGGTCCAGGACGAGCGCGCGCGCGCGGAAGTGCTGGCGGCGCTGGAGGCGGTCGATCTCGTCGTCGTCTTCGAGGAAGACACGCCGATCAGGCTGATCACCGCGATCAAGCCGAGTGTATTGGTGAAAGGCGGAGACTACACCCGTGACCAGGTGGTGGGCCACGAGATCGTCGAAGCCCATGGCGGCGAAGTGCTGCTGGTCGACGTGTTGCCCGGCTTCTCCACGACCTCGCTGGTCGATCGCGCCCGCGGAGGAAAAGTGTGATCGCGGTCGTGACAGCGCCGGTGGCCGGCTCATGGTGGCGACGGTGGCGGAATCCGGCCGCCTGGGCGACCACGGTTGATGTTTTCGCCATCCTGCTGGCGCTTTCGCTGCCCTGGTCGACGTCGCTGGTTGCGATCTTCGCAGCCGCGATGCTGGTTTCGATGGCGCCGTTCCTCGACGTCAAGGCATTCCTGCAGTCGCTGAAACGTCCGATCTGTGCCTTGCC
>JAYSPJ010000050.1:0-1605 GCA_043722155.1 Bradyrhizobium sp. | reverse complement strand
CCTTGCGAAGGTCGGCGGCGACGCCGCCCAGATCGCGGTCCTGGACATTTGCCATGACATCGAAGGTGGTCTGCACATTGGTGTGCGTGACCAGCGTGGACACCTGGCCCTTGTGGATCTGGGCGACGCTGGACAGGTATTGGACGGGACTCTGCCCCTGGCCCGGCAGCGGCGTATTGGCAAGATCCTCGAGAGTCTCCAGGTTGTGCGGCGGTGTCTGTACGACAAGGCTGTAGTTGCGCCCCGAGCGCGGGTCGGTCCAGTAGTTGGGCGACACCATCAAGCTCGAGCTCGCCGAAATGAGGAGGTTGTCGGACACCTCGCGCTCGGTCATGCCGACCTCCGCGGCCCGGGACCGGTCCACGTCGATCTGCAGTGCAGGTTGATCGAGTCGCTGTTGTAGATGGACATCGACGGCACCCCTGATTGCCGCAAGGCGAGCCTTCAGCTTGGTCGCGATGGCGTACAGATCGGCATCCTTGGCGAGGCCGAAGACCTTGACGTCGATCGGCGCGGGCAGGCCGAAGTTCAGGATCTGGTTCATCATGTCAGCGGGCTGAAAATAGAGTTGCAGGGTCGGAAACTCGCGTGGAAGCACCCGGCGCAGCTCGCTGATGTAAGCCTTTCCTCCCTTCGAACTCTCGGGCTTCAGGGCGATCAGCAGCTCGCCGTCGGCCGAACTGCTGGTCACGTTGTCGCTGGTGGCGAGGTTGGTTCCGGGCGGGATGCCGATGTTGTCCACGATCACGTCGAGATCTTCGCCCACGACCCGCCGGATCGCATCGGACACGCGGGAGAAATACACGCCGGTGTCCTCGATGCGTGTGCCGGTCGGCGCGGCGACATGCAGTCGTATCGCGCGCGCATCAACCACCGGAAAGAAATCGCGTCCGGCGAACGGGACCAGCACGGCGGCGCTTGCCACCGCGATCGCGAAGACCACGATCACCAGCACCGGACGTCGCAGGCACAATCGGAGAAATGCCACGTACCGGCGGCGGAAGGCTTCGAAGCGCCGATCGAATCCCAGGTAGAGCCTGCGGCCGAACCCGGGCGTCTTGCCTTCGTGCGCATGCCCGTGCCCGGCATGCCGAAACAGGTAATGCGTCATGACCGGCACCAGCGTGCGCGAAAGGGCGAACGAGATGCCGACGGAGAACACCACCGCCAGCGCCATCGGGATGAACAGGTATTTCGGCGCGCCCGACAGCAGCGCCACCGGCAAAAAGACGACGCAGATGGACAACGTGGCGACAAACGCCGGCACGGCGATTTCGTTCGATCCGTCGAGGATAGCCTGGATCAGGCCCTTGCCCATATCCATGTGGCGATGGATGTTTTCGACTGTCACCGTCGCGTTGTCCACGAGAATGCCCACGGACAGCGCGAGACCGCCGAGCGTCATGAGGTTCAGGGTGTGCCCGAAAGCGGACAGGCACACGATGCCGGCCAGGACCGATACCGGTATCGACACGACCACGATGACCGTGCTGCGCCAGCTGCCGAGAAACAGCAGGATGAGCAGGCCGGTGAGGCCCGCCGCGATCAGGCCTTCGGTGACCACTCCCTTCATCGCGGCAACGACGAATGTCGACTGGTCGAACA